>JBIIKB010000062.1:0-3665 GCA_044233405.1 Candidatus Saccharimonadia bacterium
TCCTGTAGAGACTGTGCAGATGATGAAAAAAATTATTTTAAGTGCAGAACAGTACTTTATTAATACTTCAGTAGCCGTTCAGCTTACCCAACAGGATGAAGATATAATTTCTGTTAATGAAAATGAGGGACCTGGATTAGTCGATAAGCTTGATCAAAAAACGCGCCTGGTATTTTCTCGTCAACCAAAATTATCACCTAATATTTCCTCAGAGGCGGCCCAAACAAGTATTAGTTTTGCAGCAATAACTCTTGCAGATCAGCTTAAAGCTAAGGTTATATTGGCTGAGACGGCCACCGGCTCCACCGCCTTAAGTATTGCAAGCTTAAGGCCTAATTGCCCAATCATTATTGCTAGCCCCAATCCAAAAGTTTGCAATCAGTGCTCTATAATTTGGGGAGGCAAAACATTTTTAGTTTCAAAGAGTAAGAACCGAAAAGCTGCAATAATAAATAAGTTGAAAGACAGAAAAAGTATCTCAGCTGGTGATTGGGTGGTCGAGGCTTATGGCCAAAACCGAGACGTTGCTGGTGGAACGGATACAATAAGATTGATAGAGGTGGTATGAAAAATTTGATTGTTGGTAATTGGAAAATGAACTTAACTATAGGGCAATCACTTTTATTGACCGAAAGGCTAAAAAATAATCTAAAAAACCCAACCTCTGACATTGTACTTTGCCCTAATTATGTAAGCCTTGCTGCTGTCTCTATAGATTTAAAAGATTCATCAATTAGGGTTGGTGCTCAAAATATTAATGCAAACGACGAAGGGGCTTACACTGGCGAGGTAAGTGGACCGATGCTAAAGGGCATTGCCAAGTATGTTATTGTGGGGCACTCAGAAAGAAGAATTCACTACGGAGAAACAAATAAGACAGTTGCGCTGAAAGTTGCGGCAGCTGTGAGAAATAAGCTCACGCCTATTTTGTGTGTTGGCGAAAACCTACACCAACGTAATGAAGGTCTTGCGGGTAGAACGGTTACCGATCAGCTAGAAGAAAACCTGTCTGAACTCACTCATAAAGAAATTTCTAAAATCGTGATTGCTTATGAGCCAGTTTGGGCTATAGGCACAGGAGAAAACGCCGAGCCATTTGAGGTTGAAAAAATGATTAAAACAATCAGACGATTTCTAATTAATAAATATAAAGCAAAAATAGTAGCAAGCATTAAGCTTCTGTATGGAGGCAGTGTAAATAGTGATAACGCAAATGCATATCTATCAATCGATAATTGCAACGGATTATTGGTTGGCGGAGCTAGCCTAAATTATCGACAATTTAGTAAGATTTGCCAGTTATAATCTGTAGGGTTTATAATTAAAGCATTAATTAAGGAGAAATAATGACTGAACTTAGTTATGGCGAAAAATCGCCAGAAGTTGTGAATTTAGTAATCGAAATTCGTAAAGGCGAAAAGAACAAATACGAATTCGATAAAGAAACGGGTAGATTGTTTCTGGATCGCGTAAATGGAACTACACTTGGGTACCCTAGTGACTACGGCTATGTTCCAGATACAATGTGCGAGGATGGTGACCCGCTAGACGGACTTTTAATAATTGACGAGTCAGTACCGCATGGAACAGTTGTACCCGCAAGACCAATTGGTGTTTTGTATATGATTGATGATGGCGAAAAGGACGAAAAGCTAATTTGTGTTCCTGCTGATGATGTTAGCAAAGATCATATTAAAGACCTGAGCGATTTAGGTGAAAACTTTCAAAAAGTAGTGGAACATTTTTATACACATTATAAAGATTGGAAAAAGAATTGGACTGGAAGCCCAGTAAGCTTTGATGGCTGGGGAGATTCTGAGGCTGCCAAGAAGGTAGTGCTAGATAGTATCGATCTTGCGAAAAATAGATGAGTAAATTATTCGAAGGCTTAAACAAAGCCCAGGCCGAAGCTGTAGAGATGACCGAGGGTCCTATACTGATGCTTGCGGGTGCCGGTAGTGGTAAGACCAAAACACTAACCCACCGCATTGCATATTTGATATCTGAACGTAAAATACCACCTTCAAATATCTTGGCTGTGACTTTTACAAATAAGGCCGCCGGCGAAATGCGTTCTCGAGTTTCGAGGCTTCTAGGGTTTGATGAGGCTGGCGCAAACCCAATTCCCTTTCTGGGAACCTTTCATTCCATAGCCAACCGAATACTTAGGCGCGAGGCCGACAGAGTCGGTATGGGTAGTAATTTTTTAATATATGATTCGGGCGATTCTCAGGCCCTAATTAAAAAAATTCTAAAGTCGATGCATGTTAGCGATAAGGCAATTACACCATCGGGAATTGCATGGAATATATCTTCAGCCAAGAATGAACTGATTGGGCCAGAGAAATATCGTAGTATGGCGAGCAATCAGATGCAGTTAATGGCCGCTGAAGTTTACCCAATCTATCAGCGCGAACTTCGTAAGGCCAAGGCGTTTGATTTCGATGATCTTATAATGGAGCTAGTAAAGCTATTTAAAACCGAAGCAGATATATTAGAAAAATATCAGAATCAGTTTCAATATATATTGGTAGATGAGTATCAGGACACAAATAGGTCTCAATATGAGCTAATAAAGCTATTGGCTCAAAAACATAATAATTTATGCGTAGTCGGTGATGACTGGCAAAGTATTTATTCATGGCGAGGAGCAAATTACCAAAATATTTTGAACTTCGAAGAAGATTATCCTCAAGCTAAGGTAATAAAACTAGAGCAGAATTATAGATCTACACAGACTATTCTAGACGCCGCACACTCAGTAATAACTAAAAATCTATCACGTAGCAGTAAAAAACTATGGACTGATTTGGGGCTAGGCGAGAAGGTCCATGTCGCGTCTGTACAAGACGAAATGGCCGAGGGTAGGACAATAATTCAGACCATAGAGCGTTTAAGGGGTATGAACCCTAAGCTTCGCTTAAGTGACTTTGCTGTTTTGTACAGAACAAATGCCCAGTCTAGAAGCTTGGAAGAAAGTTTCCTTCGCTATAACATCCCTTACCAAGTGATTGGTGGAACAAGGTTCTATGACAGGCGAGAGGTTAAGGATATTCTGGCTTATATGCGTGTTATTTTTCAGCCCAATGACCTGGTAAGTTTAACTAGAATACTAAATGTTCCGACTAGGGGAGTTGGAGCTAAGAGTGTTTCTGCGATAATTGATTATTTAGAAAAGTACGAAGCAAGCACCTTAGAAACATTAGCCAATCCAAGTGTTATTTCGGGGCTAAAGGGCAAGGCACTAAAAGAAATAGAGAAACTTGGAATTATATTAACAGAATTAAAAATGCAAGAAGCATTGAGCGTTTATGATCTAATGGACACATTAATTAAGAGAATCGATTATCTAAGCTATCTGCAGGATGGAACCATTTCGGCAGAGGATAGAATTGAGAACGTTCAAGAGTTATTGGGCGTGGCAAAAGTTTATAAAGATTTAGACTTAGAGACATTTTTGACCGAGATAGCATTGGTATCTGATTTAGACTCGCATGACGGAATGAAAGATTCGGTTAGCTTAATGACACTCCATTCCGCAAAAGGATTGGAATTTGAAGTTGTCTTTATGGTGGGTATGGAGGAAGGTATATTTCCACATTCCAGAACATTTTTTGAGCCCGATGAATTAGAAGAAGAAAGGCGACTTTGCTATGTAGGTATGA
>JBIIKB010000102.1:0-3644 GCA_044233405.1 Candidatus Saccharimonadia bacterium
GATCCTGCCAACCCAGAAGCTCTTCCGGTAATGGAAATTGCCCCTCCTACCCTCCAGATTGCAATCGGGCCAAATACCTCACCTTTTGCTGGCCAAGAAGGCTCTCAGACCACCTCCCGACAGATTGCAGCTCGCTTACACAAAGAGCTCGAAACCAACGTTGGTCTATTGGTTGAAGAACGCGATACTCAGTTTTTAGTGTCTGGTCGAGGTGAATTGCACCTATCTGTCTTAATAGAAACTATGCGCCGTGAAGGCTTTGAATTAGAAGTCGGCCGTCCTCAGGTTATCACCAAAGAAGAAGATGGCGTCAAAATGGAGCCTATCGAAGAACTAACTATCGAAGTTCCGGACGAATATGCCGGCACCATTCAAAGCGAGCTTGGTCAGCGTCGCGCAATTATTAGAGACCAGCGCCCAACCACCAAAAACACTACCGAGCTAATCTATGAGCTCCCAACCAGAACACTTCTAGGGCTTAGGAATATTCTTCTTACTGCTACTAAAGGTACGGTTATTATGAACAGCTTATCTATCGGGTATGCACCAGAAACCCCAGCCCTTCAGCAACTGCGCAAAGGGGCCTTAATAGCTGCCGAAAACGGCACTGCTACTCCATACAGCCTTCAAACTGTAGATGCGCGTGGTACCGCCTACATTGGCCCAGGAACCAAAGTTTACACAGGTATGATTATTGGCCTTAACGCCCGTAGTGAAGATATGGAAATCAACGTCGCCAAAGAAAAGAAGCTAACAAACGTCCGTGCTTCGGGTTCAGATGATGCTATTAAGCTGGCTCCTCATATCGAATTAAGCCTGGAGCAAGCTCTAGACTTTATTGAAAACGATGAGCTCTTAGAAGTCACACCAGAAAACATCCGAATACGTAAAAAATACCTAAGCCCGCACGAGCGCAAGCGTAACCATAATAAATAAGCTAAATAAATAACCACCCCGCAAGGGGTGGTCTTAGTTTGCCCAACATATCTGTTAGGCAGAAATCCTGACTTCTGGCACAATCGCCATCGCGCTTCCATTTCGGATACGCAGATGATCAACCAGATAATGGACTGCTTCAGGGTTTGTACCAACAACACACCCGATATCATCAAGCTTGCCAACATCGCGAACCAGAACGCGGGCCACGAAGTCCCAGCAGAAGTCATCGAAGGACTGCTCGTACTGTTCCCAAGGACCATCTTCCTTCTCGAAGGCGCGCTGGTTAAGTGCTCTGTACTCACTGTTGAGCTGCTGCTCGCTTACGCGGCACTCTGCTGCGAATCGGTACAGGTCCTTTGTGAGGTTATCAGTAAAGTAGTTATTGATCCTGTATACCTCAACTCGATGTCCAGCATTCATCAAGGTATTGATCCCAAAAAGTGCGTTGTTCTCAGTAACAATATCATCGATCATCAGTACAATTTTTGTACCCACGCGATTCCTCCTGATAGGTACGACAGAACTATATTCTACAAGAAATAGCCAAAATGTCAATAATAAAAAGCGCTATCAAAATAAAACTGCCCCGATCAGTAGATCGGAGCAGCGGTCGAGATAAGCTCGAGCTCATCAAAACCCTCATAAGGCTTAGGTGCCTCACTGCGCAGGATCTTACTCATCCTGCGGATAACACCCTCTGGAACCTGACGCTTGCGCCGAAGATTGCGAGCAATGCAGACCTGAACAGGTGCTTGGTACCAGATGAGCGTGACGCTTTCGGCCGAGTTACAAGCTCGGATTGAAGCTATTCGATCACGACGCTTGATGTGTGTGCCATCGATAACGACGTTGTCACCCGCCATCAGGGCCTTGCGAGCCCGCTTATGAACGATTCCCCAGATACGTTTGGGGTCGTTCTGAACGGCTGGGTGGCCATTAACTTCAGCTCGAATGTCGTCGCCACAGATATAAACTGCTTCCAGTTCCTCTGCTAGACGCTTTAGGTGGGTGGTTTTGCCAACGCCCGGCAATCCCATCCCGATAACCGCAACACCCATTTCTTCCCCCTTGTTTTGGCTGTTGAGAGAATTAAAATATACCACTTTTATGCTTATCTGTAAATAGCCTATTTTAGCCCAAAAAATGCTCAAAAATGCTTATTTTTATAACCCGTCAAGCATAACCATAAAATCACTTTATATCTGTAAAACCACCAATATCCACCCAAAAACCCTTGACAAACACGCTTATGCTTGGTATAATATCGCCGTTCAATTGAGAGACCCTAAATAAGGTCTCTTTTCAGTTGAGCACCAAGCATAAGAGCGTACTCAATTATGAGGTCGAACGCGCTCATATAAAGAACATTAAACAAGGATAGATATCTGGAGGCCGCCTCTTAAAAGGCCAATCCACCTACCTATGCGTAACATATATATCGCAGCTTTTGCCTCATTGGTAGCGCTGCAACAGGCAATTAACCCCGTACAACTTCCTATTGCCGAACAGGCCTTGGCCCAAAGCCAGTCTGCTAGTACGGTTAAACAAAATTACGATTTGAACCTTAATACCAATACTTTAGCCCTAGAGCTTAAAGACACCCGTCCTACATTTGACGAAGCTGTTGCTAAGCCTCTAAAGGCTGCACAGGAAGCCAAAGCTAAGGCCGATGCCGAAGCTAAGGCCAAAGCTGTAGTTGTTGCTGTTGCATCGACTCCTAAAGCCGCTCCATTGGTTATAGGTGGTTCAGATGCTTGGGCTCAATTGCGTTTCTGTGAAGCTGGTGGTGACTACGCCAAAAACACCGGTAACGGTTACTATGGCGCCTACCAGTATAACCTTTCGACTTGGGGTAACTATGGTGGTTATGCCCGCCCCGACCTTGCTCCCCCTGAAGTTCAGGACGCCAAGGCTCGTGAAACCCAGTCGAGACGTGGTTGGTCCCCGTGGCCTGCCTGTGCTCGTAAGCTAGGTCTTTTATAAGACAGAGTCCAAAGGCACAACCTAAAGCAAAACCCCCACTATTTTAGTGGGGGTTTTGTGTTATTTCTAATTTTTTGGATATATTTTGCCTGCCAAATCTGGGCGCTGGACTCTTAAATGCTCTCTTTCAGCGGTGGTGAGGCCAGAGAGGTCGAGATGACCACCAACGCTGGTTGGGAGTGTGAGGCCTTCGGCGGAAGTGAGGCTACTGAGGCCGAGACTACCAATGCTGTCTGGGAGTTGTAGGCCTTCAGCGGAGGTGAGGCTATCGAGGTAGAGATCGTCAATACTCTGGGGTAGTTCTAGGCCTTCGGCGGTGGTAAGGCTTCTGAGCTCGAGATCGCCAATACTTTGGGGAAATACTAGGCCTTCAGCGGAGGTGAGGCCAGAAAGGTCGAGATCGCGAATACTGTCTGGGAGTTGTAGGCCTTCGGTGGAGGTGAGGCTACGGAGGTTGAGCTCGCCACCAATGCTTTGGGGAAATACTAGGCCTTCAGCGGAGGTGAGGCCAGAAAGGTCGAGATCGCCAATGCTGTCTGGGAGCTGTAGGCCTTCGGTGGAGGTGAGGCTACTGAGGTTGAGCTCGCCACCAATGCTTTGGGGTAGCACTAGACCTTCGGCGGAAGTGAGGCTTTCGAGGTTGAGATCGCCATAAATATTACTTGGCAATATAAGTCCTTTGGCAGACTGGAGCTTATAAAGTCCAAAATAACCTAGCACCT
>JBIIKB010000002.1:0-14333 GCA_044233405.1 Candidatus Saccharimonadia bacterium
AAGGCTTTTGCTCAAACAGACGCTATTGGAGGCGCCGTAAATAATATCAAACCACCAGATGTAGCAGATACCAGCCTAGAGAGTTATATTCAAACTATAATTAATGTGCTTTTAGGACTTATCGGTGTAGTCGCCGTAATCATGCTTATTTACGGAGGATTCCGCTACGTGCTTAGTGGGGGTAACGAAAAATCTACCAGCGCTGCTAAGGACACTATCCTATTTGCAATCATCGGTATCGTGGTTGCTGTGCTGGCCTTCGCAATCGTCAACTTCGTCATTGGATCTCTTTAATAAAATTAAAATGAAAAAATTAAGTAAAAAACTCAGCCAATACACTTTAGTAGCTGGGTTTTTTGCTGCAAGCTTGCCTCAAAAAGCCCTGGCCCAATGTAGCAATACCGGCAATACAATCGGCGAAGGAATAGAGTGCGCAGGAGGCACACTGCCTGAAAATCTATCCGGCAGTGGCGGTATAATTACAAATGTGATAAATGTACTCTTGGGCATCGTAGGTGTTGTTGCAATTATTGTAATAATTGTTGGAGCACTAAGAATGGTATTAAGCGCAGGCAATGAAAAGACAGTAGCTGATGCCAGAAACACCATACTCTATGCAGTAATTGGTCTAATAATAGCTATTTTGGCATTTGCCATAGTGAATTTTATTACTGGCAGGATTTAATAAAAGCTTAAGCATAAAAGCCGCACTAAAATAAATGTGCGGTTTTTTTGATTCTGATTTAAAATAGATTAGTGAAGATCTATAAAGACAACTTTGTAACCCTACTTGTTACAGTAATAATCATTTTGGTGTTAGGTCTGGCTGGGTTTTTTATTGGTAGCTTTATCTTGGCCCCAAAAAGCTCTGGACCAACCAGCAAAACAACCTATAAACCCAAAATTAAATACCCCAATGGCCCAATTACATTAACTTATTGGCGGACAGTAGATGGTCTAGGGGTATTTGAACCGATACTAGAGGAATACCAAAAACTATATGCAAATGTAAAAGTCGAAATAAAGGATATTCCTTTTGCCGAGTACGATGCAAGGCTTGCTGAAGCTGCAAAAAATAATACACTCCCCGACTTGTTTATGTTAAGAAATGATTGGGTGCCAAGGTATAAGAATTATTTAAAGGCATCACCAAAAGAAATATTTAGCGTTGAAGATTATAAAAAGACATTTGCTCCGGTAGCTACGGAAGAGTTAATTTATAATAATGAAGTTTACGCTGTATCGTACGGAATACCTACATTAGGGCTGTTTTATAATACGGATAAGTATTCGGCTCAGGGAATTGCTGAGGCACCCAAAACTTGGCAGGAATTATTGGACGCAAACTCCAAGCTAGTAACAAAGCAAGGTAATGGACTAATCAATTCTGGGATTGCCTTAGGTACTGCCAATATTTCTTCGGCGGCAAATATTATGCCTCTTTTGATGATTCAGAACGGGGCAACAATGACAGATGCGCCACCAACAAAAGCTACTTTCGAAAAGCCAGCTTCCGACAATTACCCAAGCAGCGCCAAAGCTTTGGATTTTTATACCAGCTTCGCTAAGCCGAACAAATCTAGCTATTCGTGGAGTGATGGCTTTGGTAATGACATAAAAGCATTTGAAAGCGGAAAGACTGCTATGATAATCGACTTTCCGTTTCGATACTCGCAGATAAAAAGCAATGCTAAAAGCTTGAATTTTAAAACTGCCAAAGTTCCTCAGGCCGATACTAACTCCCCTTCTAATTACACAGTATATTGGGCCGAGGGTGTGAGTAAAAATAGCAAATACCCTGATGTAGCCTGGGACTTTTATAATTTTATGACGAGCTACGAAATTATGAATAAATATACCGCCGGAACTTTAAGACCAGCTAGCCGTCTGGACCTTGCTAAGGCTCAAGAACAGGATACAGTCTTGGGTCCATTCGCAGCTCAAGTGCCTTCTGCAAAAAGTTACTACAAGGGCAATAATGCCCTAACAGACTCTGCTATATTACAAATGATTACTACTGGGCTATCGGGCTTTGACCCAGCAATTGCTGTTCGGGCAGCAAGTGACACCGTTACCAAATCGATTCAACAATATCCTTACTAATAAACACTAAAAAAGCCCCCGAAGGGGCTTTTTTAATTCAACTATGAGGCTGGCTTAACTTTGATTTTCTTAATCTTGTCTTCTTGTACCACTTTTGGTATTTGAATTGTTAGAACGCCATCTTTAAGGCTGGCTTCGGCTTTTTCAGCTACAGTTGAGGTTGGTAAAATAACCGATCGGCTAAATGAACCCCAGAAGCATTCTTGAACGTAGTAGTTGTCTTTTTCTACTGCGAATTCATCTTTGCGATCACCACGAATAGTTACTACATCTTCAGATATGGCTACATCTATATCTTCTGGCTTAACACCAGCGATAGGAGCTTTTACTACGATCTTATCTTGTGTCTGATAAACATCAACAGCCAACTGTCCTTCGAACTCTTCTTCGTTCATCCACTCCTCTGCTTGAGGCTGTTCGTCGTCTAAAAATTCATCTTCTAATATTTCTTCATCAACTTCATTTTTTCTTGCCATAACTAAACTCCTTATTCTTGCTTAGTTTACTGATTTGTCATTATTATAATCAGGTTACAAACCTAATGCAAGCAAAATGTTAGAAAAACTCTTCGAAATAATTAGCCCCGATATATGTGTGGTTTGCAAAAACGAAGGCAAATGCATTTGTAATAATTGTATGTCTCAGACTTTGATTTACAAAAAGCCCGCGTGTGTTTTTTGTAATGAACTAAACGACACTGGCAAAACTTGCAACCGATGCTATAAAAAGCACCCCATAAGGACTGCAAAGATCTCATTTAGGTATGAAGGCGCGCTAAAAGAACTTATCTGGGCAATGAAGTATGAAAATAAAAGAAGTCATGCGCGATATTTTGCTGGTCTACTTATGCCACAATCAGGAATTGTGTGTTTTGTTCCCAGCGATGGCACTGCTAGAAGAAAAAGAGGCTATGATCAGGCTGAGATATTGGCAAATAATTATGCAAAATTACACAAGCTGGAATTTAAGAAGCTACTATCTAGACAAACCCATTCTAGGCAAGTAGGAAAAAACCGAGCTGAAAGATTAAAAAATACAAAAGGTAATTTTGTTGTAGCGCAAAATGTGAAGGGGCTGGATTTACTGCTGATTGACGACGTTATAACAACTGGGGCTACAATATCGGAGTGTGCAAGTGTGTTAAAGGCAGCTGGTGCAAAGAGTGTGTCTGCTTTAGCAATTGCTAAGGCTTAAGGATAAACAGGCTGTTTGATTGAGAGCTAGCTGAAGTTATAAGCTTCCAATTATTGGAAACTAGCCATTCTCCCAAAGGCTGAGACTTATTGTTTTTTGGATACGCTTCATCATTACTTACTAGAACACAACGAATATTATATTTGTTTATTTGATCTTTTCTGGACTCCTCTTTATTAATAAAGTCTAGGTAGTCATTGAAATAGTTTTGATTATTATTGACCCAGCTTGGCATTCGGCCATCTATATATACTTTTGCATCTGGAAGCTGCCAAATAAGATAGCCGCCGTAGTTGTAGGAATTAAAGATATTTCCTTTGCAGCTATTTTCCTTTAAGTAAGCTACGGCCTTTGTCGGGTATTTTTCTGGTTTATAAATAGTCCCGCGCACACCAACTAATGCTGAAACAATTACAAAAATCCATAACACCGACAGTGATGTCCAAATGACTATATTAACTTCCTTGGTAGGCTTAATGGTTTTGAGCTTATTTGTTAAAACTGCCTGATAATGCTCTAGATATCTAACACTTGTTGCGACAAAGACAGGCAAGTGTCTGATGCTCGAAATTGTCATAAGTAGAGTTAGCGATGGAATTGAAAATATAGCTCTCCACGCCTTCTTTTTAAATGCCAAGACTAATGCAACGGTTATTGCCACATATAATACTGATACATAAGGCAACAGTACTGGCATCCATTCGGTAACTTTAAACCTTAATTGCGAGTCAGCACCAGTTCTTATTATTTCTTCGAATACGTATATTCCATATGGGTTTACAAATACAGCCAAAAAAGAAAAGAGTAAGATGTACCAGCGCAGCTTATATGTGCTAAATATCTGATATAGAAGTAATATTAACAAACCAAGAACGAAACTGCCGTGCAGGTTTGCCCATAACAAAAATAGAGTGGGCAGAAAAAATTGGAGCCCTTTCTTTTTGGTAGTGATTATTCGCTCTAGTATAGCTATAAAAAATACAGTCCAGGCAACCGGCCTGATTCCTGCAAAAGGCAAAACCGATACAGTTGCCAAAAGTAGAGCGAATTTTATGTTAGTTCTTTTTGCTATAAGAAGGCCAAATATCCAAATCGATGTAAAAAACATCGCCGTCAGTATGTATCCGCCACTTTTAAAAATAGAATAGATAAGAACATCGTTCAGCCATTCATGATTAATCCACTTGAAGTTTGTGGCAGTAAATGTAAATACGTCATAAGTCGGTATGCCTTTATTTAATATGTATTTACCTGCCTGCAGGTGCCAGCCAAAGTCTGGGTCTATGCTGTAGAAGGATTTTATAAATATTAAAATAAAACAAAGAACCGCTGTAAGTATGTACAGTCTTTGATTTTTTAATAGGCTAATTGCTTTGTTAATTAATTGCATATTTTTTGAGATAACCTGATTAATGTATCATAGCAAACATATAGATTCTGATATAGAATATAAAAACTCGGAGAGGTGCAGGAGTGGTTGAACTGGACGCTCTCGAAAAGCGTTGTGCCCTTTCGGGTACCGTGGGTTCGAATCCCACCCTCTCCGCCAGGAGAGTGATGGTCATGTCGAATAGGCATGGCCATTTCTCTTCTTGATGAGAATGATTCGAAACCCGGGTTCGTTAGTGTAGCGATTTAGCCGTGCGTCATCCCACCCTCTCCGCCAGTTGCTATGTTTTGTAAAAGTATAGGTCCTTAGCAATAGAAGTAGAGTTTATAAGCCCTACTTTTTTATTTGGCCTCAAGCCTTTTGCTGGAAAATTAAGGCTGTAAAGCGAAACATTTTTAGGTAATCTATGAATTAATTTTGTAACACTTTTTGGAATTAGATAAACAAAAATTTTTGAGTTGGGCTGTATGCTAAATTTATTAATATCTTGGTAGTAAATTTTAATATTTGCATAGCGCCTAGTATTGAATGTAGAAATAAAAAAAGGAATTAATCCTTTTTCGATTCCAATAAAACTAGATTTTGGGCTATGTTTTGCGCAATATATTAAAAATTTTCCATTACCACAGCCCAGATCATAAATCGTTTGATTTGGCTTTATCTCTAGAAGCTTGTATATTTGCGGATACAGCTTGCTTGGGCTAGACACAAAAGGAGCTTCATTAGAATAAATAAGATCATAAATTTTCAAAACCAAGCTAATAAATACACAGGCGAGTATAATGATAAGAAGTGAGTTAAAAAATAAAATCATAAAGCTTAACCTATATGAATTATAAGCTACAAAATTAAATTAATGAACTTATGAAAAAACCAAAGAACCATAAAAGTCTAACTTTTTTTATAGCTTTAGTATTAGTTGCAATGGTTGCATTCGCCGTTTTTGGCTATATAAAAACAGCTGGCCCTTTTCTAGACTCAGTAAAAACCCAACTGAGCTTTGGGCCAAGATTTGTTG
Source organism: Candidatus Saccharimonadia bacterium (assembly GCA_044233405.1). Classification (GTDB taxonomy): domain Bacteria; phylum Patescibacteriota; class Saccharimonadia; order CAILAD01; family BJGX01; genus BJGX01. The sequence goes on from JBIIKB010000002.1 coordinate 5,706, forward strand.
GATCAGAAGGTCATCAAAAAGTAAAAGAATACATCTCTACAGAGCTAGGACAGTCGAATGCAAAAATAGTCAGGCAGGAATGGGTTGATGAAAAAACCGGTGAGACCTTAACTAATTTTGTGGCCAGATTTAATGAATCTGCGAGCGATAGAATCATTATCGCTACACATTACGACACCGACCCCACTGCCACCAAGGACAGTGTAAATAAAAATAAGCCAGTAGCTGGCGCTTCGGATGGAGCCTCCGGTACGGCTGTGCTTTTAAAGTTAGCAAAGGATTTTGAAAAACTCAGTATTAACCAGGGTCTAGGCGTGGACATGGTTTTTTTTGATGCAGAAAACTATCAGCCAGGCAGTTTTGCCGAGTGGAGCCCTAAAGGATCAAGCTACTTTGCAAATAAGTTGAATGATTTGTATTCAAAGCCACCCAAAAAAGCGCTAGTAGTGGATATGGTATGCGATAAAAACTTGAACTTTAAAAAAGAAAAATCTTCAATCGAATCCAATTCAACAGATCTCAGCTCTCTTTGGAGCATTGGAAGCTCTGTAGACAGAAGGGCTTTTAGTGATATTGTTACATCCGAAATCAAAGATGATCATACTCCATTAATAAAAGCTGGAGTGCCAAGCATATTGCTGATAGACCTGGACTATCCTTACCACAACACAACTAAGGATACGTTGGATAAGTGTAGTGAAAAAAGCATGGCCACAACTTATGAAGTTGTTAGAAAATATATTCAAAAAACAAAATAGGTTTTAATCCAGTAATTACTGAATTACAACCTATGGTGCGCCCGGCAGGAGTCGAACCTGCGACCTCCAGTACCGCAAACTGACGCTCTATCCAGCTGAGCTACGGGCGCTTGAACGAAGGTATTATACCTGAAAAATGGTTATTTTTAAAGCCTAAAAACGAAGGCGGCGAAAAATTTTATCTGCTATGTCTTCTTTGTGCTCAATTACTGGAACCATTTGCGAAAGAGTCGCTTCAATTTCGTTAGCATCTTGTGTTGCCAAAGGAAGGCTTACTAGAGTACCAAACCTCTTAGAGGGAACTAAATCTAGCGTTGGTTGATTGTAATCCATGTATTTATAGTAGGCTCTAAAATCGTCGAAGAGGTATTTTCTGTTTTCAACCTCGACACCATAATTGGTAATTCGATATATCAGCACCTTGGGCTTTCTGGATGCCCAAACTGATATGGCTATTGCCATAATTACTAGCAGTACTATTGTTATCCATTGCTGGAACCAGACTGCTAGGGCGATCAGGCCTGCAAAGAAAGCTATTATGCCCAAGAACCAACCGAAAGGTTTTTGAGTATAGGCAAACTCTGGGGCTTGCCACTGAAAGATAATTTGCTCGGGTACTTTTGGCTCTTCTTGATCTTGATGCGCTTCTTTTTCTTCTGCTCGGCTTCCGACTAAACCAGATTGCTCCCCAGAAGATTCATTCTTGCTCGAAGAAGAAACCTGGCCAGCCAGAAATGGATTACTGGCTGGTTTGAACTGAGCTTGTTGTTCGTCTTTTGAGTCTTGTTCGTTCATAATACTTGAGTTTATTATGGTCCAATTATATATCAATGTCCACTTGCATATAAATAAAAAAGCCCCTAAGAGGGCTTATGGAAAATTATTGGTTGTTTTTAACCCATGTGTCTCGTGAAAGCTCCATGATGACGTGGTCATGCATTTTGCCATCACTAAATACGCCATTCCTCAGACGCCCAACCTCTTTGAAGCCCAAAGAAATCTGTAGTGACTCTGAGCCATAGTTGCCATCAAAGTATACTGCATGTATGAATTCAAAGCAGTATTCATTGAATGCAAAATTTAGGACATGCCACAGGGCATCTTTTGCAAGACCCCTGCCCCAAAGACGAGGCTCGCCGATGAAAATTCCAACTTCACAAGTTCTGAGCATCCAGTTGATGTCTTCTATGCTGGTACTGCCAATGCAGTTGCCCTCGAAATGTATAGCCCAATGTATTGCACAGTCATCTCGTGAAGACTCGTCTAGGTAGTTGACCTCTTCTTCAAGAGTAGGAGGGGTTTTACGAGAGCCAAGAAATTTTGTTACTTCAATATCCTGAAAATGCCTAATGTAAGTCATTGCATAATCGTCAGCATTTCGCGGCTTGAGCGTAACAAGTTCTGCTCTAATCTCGGGTCCAAGCATACTCTGCTCCGTAGGTGCTGTCACGCTGATGCGCGAATGAATTTGCAAATTATATAATAAAATTTATAACTTTTCAATAATTAGATATTTTTAAAGTATAAAATAATATCTTTATTATAAATACCTGCATAAGGCTTTCCTACTCTGCGAAATCCTCTTTTTTCAAAAAAACTTTTCATTACAGGATTACCTGTAGTTGCAAAGACAGATTTGTCTTTCACCTTCAAAAGTAGCTTATCGACCAAGTTGCTATTATACTTTTTGCCTCGGTGGTGGTGATTAGTAAAGCAATAGCCAATTTCTATTAAGGGCTGGCTTTTTGAGTTAGCCTCGCCTGCTTTGGCATAGACAGAATCCACATATTCAGCACTCTTGTTTTTAAGAGCCGCTATACTCGCTAACTCATTATTTGCATAACAAAAAGCTAAGAACATACACTCTTTAATTTTTTTATCTAATCCATCAGTGTTTACTTGCCCACCCTCAACTACAAGCTTTTCAAACTGGTGTATATCAGATTTGGTGCAGTCTTGCGGTCTCTTGATGATGATTTTTGGATTGTCCATAAAAAAATATTCGATTATCAAATACTTTTTAATGGCGGAGAGGGTGGGATTCGAACCCACGAGACCCTTGCGAGCCTGACGGTTTTCAAGACCGTTCCCTTCAACCACTCGGGCACCTCTCCATAAATATTTTAAGCAATGGCGGAGAGGGAGGGATTCGAACCCTCGCGGGAGCATACGCCCCCCTACCGGTTTAGCAAACCAGCCCCTTCAGCCACTTGGGTACCTCTCCATAATTGCTTGAATGTATACGTGCGATACCGTGTAATTATAGGTTAAAAAGTAAAAAATTTCTAGAGCTGAGGCCGTAAAACCTATCAAAGGATATTTTTATAAGTAAGTCAACAATTCTTGCTGGCAGGCTAATTGTAGTTAAGTAATAAAAGCGAACAAAAAGCAAACTAGTTATGCTTGCGTGAAAGAATCCTTTTTCGTGTGAAAGCTAGAAGCCTAGTAGTTATTAAACTTGAGTTCTTCAAGTCTGTTCGTATATAGCTTAGCTTCTTCTTCCCCGCCAAGTTCTTTCGTTTGCATCGCAAGCTTTTGAAGAATGTTTTTATCAGCTGGGCTCTGCTCTAGTGCTGACTTTAGGGCCGCTATTGAGTCCTCGGCCTTTCCGTTATTGGAGTAGATTGATGCAATTGCTAGCCAATCGCTGGTACTTTTTATTTCTAGTTTCTGAAGCCTGTCTAAGGAATCTGAGTAAAGATAAGAGTTTAGAAGTGTATATGCCTGCTGGCGTGCTCCTAGGCTGGACTCCCCTTTATAAATTTGGCAAATAGCTACAGAGTCTTCTGCCTTAGGGCTACTGAGGTTTAGCTTTATGGCCCTATCGGAATATTTACATCCCTTTTCGACACTACCATTATTAAATTCTACTATTGCTAGACCCGATAGGGATTCGGCATTCTCCCCTTCTGAATTGGCTTTTTCATAAAATGATTTAGCCTCAGAGTATCTGCTGGCTTTGAGCGCAAGAGTGCCTAAATAGTTGTAGTCTAGCTCAAGCCAGCTATTGGTATAAGCATCTATCGAAGCTTCATAGTCCCCTTCTTGCCACAAATAATTTGCATAAGTGTAAGTTGCTAAAGGGTCGTTTTTGCCCAATGTGGCAGCTTGCGATAAAAGCGTTAGTTTAGTAGATGGATTATCGCTACGATTCGCTTGGCTCAATAGCTTGTCTATGTTGGTTTGTTGCCAAGAAATGATTGCAGGCATGCTTACCCCAATTGCTAAACCAGCAGTCACTATTAATGCAGTTGCTATAGCTGCAAAAGAAAAGTTGTTAATTCGATTTAAGTTTTTCAATTTGACCCTCTAGTTTAGTTGCGTCACTTATTGCTTGATCGAGTCTTTGTTTTTCGTCTTCTACGACATTTTTTGGTGCATTATTTACAAAATTCTTATTATCTAATTTAGATTCGCATATTCTAATCATATTCTTCTTAGCTTCAAGTTCTTTTTGCAGTTTTTTGACTTCTACTGCTTTGGCATCTTTTTGTTTGGCGCTGATTATTTTAATAATCTCTATTTCGAATTTTTTGGCCTCAGCTGTGGATGCACTGTGGATAACGTTCGGCCATTGTTCGGTTATAAGATTGGAATTTGTCCACACGAGTCGTTGCCAAATAGCTTCAGTTACGAACGGGGCGTAGGGGTGTGCGAGCCTTAGAACTGTGTCTAGGCAGTAAGCAAGCAATTCATTGTTGGGGGATTGTTTAGAATATTCTATGTATTTATCAGCAATATCTTCCCAGAGCAGGGTGTAAACTTCTTGGCCAGCCTCAGAATATCGATAGCTTTCGATGTTTTTGGTTACCGATTCGATCGTTTCGTTGATCTTACCAACAACCCAATTATCAGCAGGGGAGAGCACCTTGGCATTTTTCGGGTTGGTACCCTCTGGGACTTTGGCAAGTATAAACCTCGCCACATTCCATAGCTTGTTGCAGAAGTTTCGGTATCCTTGAACCTTCTCGTCGTAAAGCGCACCATTGTTGCCAGCAGTTATGCCGATAGATAGCGCCATTCTTAAGGCATCTGTTCCGTATTTAGCAGTGATTTCCATAGGGTCTTCGTAATTGCCCTTTGATTTCGAGAGCTTTTGACCTTTTTCGTCGGTCACCGTTCCCCATAAGTAGACATTTTTGAATGGAACTTGCTTGGTAGCATATAGGCCGAACATAACCATGCGCGTAACCCATTTGTGTAGAATTTCTGCGGCCGTGCCCATCAATGAAGTGGGGTAGAAGGTCTTAAAATCGTCCTTGCCAGATGTCATTAGAGTTGCATAAGGCCATTGGCTTGATGAAAACCAGGTATCAAAGGTGTCGGTTTCGGCGCGATAATTTCCTTCGCCATAGTATTTAATGGCCTCTTTTTCGTCTTTGGCAATTATATAATTTTCTTTTTCTGGATCATCGTTGGTTTTGTAGTATACCGGGATTCGAATTCCCCACCAGCCGGGTCGAGAAATACACCAGTCGTGCTCTTGATTTAACCAATTCAGGGCAACTCGCTTGTAACGAGCGGGGTATATGTTGATTTCGTTATTTTCTAGAGCCTCAATAACTGGCTTGTTAAGCTCTTTCACGCGCAAGAACCACTGTTCGGATATCAGAAGCTCTATCGGAGTTTTGCAGCGATCATGTACGGCCACAGAGTGGGTTAGGGGGTCGGTCTTTACGAGCTTGCCTGCTCGGTCTAATGCTTCAACTACAGCTTTGCGAGCTTCAAGCACTTCCATGCCTGCAAATTCTTCGGGCACGTTTATGAGTTTGCCTTCTTCATCTATAACACTGATTTCTGGCAAGTTATGACGTTGGCCAATCTCGTAGTCGCTTTTATCGTGCGCAGGAGTAACTTTAAGCGCCCCTGTGCCAGCTTCGGGGTCAACATGTGCATCGGCTATTACTGGAATTTGCCTATCTACTAGCGGAATAGTAGCGGTCTTACCAATTAGTGTTTCATAATTACGATCTTTTGGGTTTACCGCAACTGCCACATCGGCAAATATAGTTTCGGGTCGGGTGGTGGCAATCTTTATGGTTCCGTAATCAAGCGTATACATCGCGTCATCACGGTCAATGTGCTCGGTTTCGATATCTGGAAAGGCCGCCTGACAACGAGGACACCAATTTACAATTCGGTTACCACGATAAATATGATCATCTTTATGCAAGCGAATAAAAACATCGTATACGACGTCGATAATGTCCTCATCTAGGGTGAATTTGAGCTTTGACCAATCTGCCGAGAAGCCCATTGATTTGAACCCTGCTAAGGCTCCTTCTTGGTGCCTCTTGGTAAATTCCATAACCTCGTCGTAAAACTTTTCTGGGCCGAGATCGAATCGGGACAGGCCTTTTTTGGCTAGCTCCTTTTCATATACATACTGGGTTTCAATACCGGCGTGATCAGTTCCTGGTAACCACAGAGTTGGCCGGCCTTGCATTCTTGCAAAGCGAGTGGCAATGTCTTCAACCGTGTACATCAAATGTCCAGCATGCAAAACTCCGTTTGCATTAGGTGGCGGCATGATAATGCAGAATGGTTCCTTGGCCGGATCTCCTGCAGGCTTGTAGGCACCTGCCTTTTCCCACAATTCACTCACCTCAGGCTCATGCTGAGATGGCAAATAAGCCTTATCTAGTTGGCTATTAAACTCCGAATTCATTAAAAATATTATACCACCAACAGATAGATTCGGCGAGAATAAGAGGTTTGACATGCACAAGCGCTTTAGAGTAAAATAGCTTTAATTATTGTATTAATAAAAAGGAGAGGTGAGTGAAAGACATATACAGTCCGCTAGATATAGATGAAGAATGGGACAATATGGCCCCTATGGTAGATGCTCCAGTAATGGGTGGTGCCGAAGGCGCCACAGCAGTGGCTGTAAAGCCAGATGAAGGCACAGACATGAACGCCATGATGCCTGCTAAAGAAGAAGCAACTTCTACTTTGCCGCCAGCTACGCCTCCTTTAGTAAACGAAGGCTTAAAGGAAGACACTGCTTCTCAGGATGCAGCCTTCGAAGTTGCAAATGCTGACATGGGTATGAATAATATGGCCGCTAATACAGACGACAAGCTAAATATAAATGAAATTAACCCAGACGCTACAGCAGCTGCCCCATCTGCCGAAATGGCAATGCCTAGTACTGATGAAATGCCAAAGGCTGACACCAAAGAGGCTACAGCGACCCCGGTTCCTGTAATAGACATGAACGCGGCAACAAGTGAAATGAAAGATAGTGGAGATGGTGGGATTAAAGTGGGCGAAAGCTTTACTCCAGAAGAAAAGCCAGCAGAAGACAGGTTTGAAGGTATGGAAGCTGAAGAAAAAGAGGAAGCTCCAAAAGAAGAAAAGCCTGAAGATTCAAAAGAAGAACCAGCCGCAGCTGAATTGCCTGTGACTCCTGCCGATAAAGAGGTATCTAAATTCGGTTCAAGCTCAAAGAATGAAATGAAGTTTGATATGTCAGAAGTCAATGAAGCCATGGATAGTTTTGAAAAAGAATCTGACATGCAAGATAACAAGTTTATTAAAATGCTTGAAGAAGCTAAAGGCAGGGCTCTCGAAGGAATTAACCATGAAATTGATTCTGTACAAAATAAGCTTAATGACCTTAATGGGCAGCTGGACAAAATAGGCTCAAAAAGAGATATGGTACAGGGTGATCTGGACAAGCTGATGGATGAAAAATCTAGAATAGAAAGCTCTCTTTAAAAAAGCGCCCTCCGGGGCGTTTTTAAATTTCCTCTAAACTTGAATCGGCTTTTAGCTCATATGGATCTATGAAATTTTTGTGCTCATACATTTTAAAAGCCAGCGCTCCAATCATTGCTGCGTTATCTGTGCACAAAACTGGTGGAACAAAAATCGCATTTGGAATAACTTCGTGCATTTTTTCTCGCAAATAAGAATTGCAGGCTACGCCACCTCCAACCACTAGGGCTTTTGGGTTGTAGCGCAAATAAGCCTTTTGAGTTTGTTTAATTAGTGCATCAACTGCTGCCTTTTGAAATGATGCTGAAATATCTGCCACAATTTTTTCATCTAATTCATAGCTTTTTTTATTATCTATAGCTCCAGGGTTTACTCCGGTTATTTCCTGGACTTGCCTAAGTACCGCCGTCTTTAAGCCAGAAAAACTAAAGTCAAGGCTGTCTTTACCTAAATTCGCTAGAGGGAATTTGTATGCATTTTCGTCACCACTCTCGGCTGCTTTTGAAATAGCTGGACCACCAGGGTAGGGCAGGCCGATAAGTTTTGCTACCTTATCAAAGGCCTCGCCAGCAGCGTCGTCTAGGGTTTCGCCAATAACTTCACGTGTTAAACCGTCTTTATAAAGGGATAGGGTAGTGTGCCCGCCAGAAACAGTTAAGGCCAAAAAAGGAAATTCCGGCTTATTGTCGGTCAAGAAGCTTGCAAAGGCATGGGCCCAGATGTGATTAATTCCAATTAGTGGCTTGTTTTTAGCAATTGCTAGCTCGCGAGCTGTCATCACACCAATTAGAAGTGAGCCAATCAAGCCTGGCCCTTTAGTAACTGCAATTGCATCAATATTTTCCCAGCTAAGCTTCGCTTCTTCTAATGCCTGTTCAATTACTGGAATTATCACTTCTATATGCGAACGGGCTGCAACTTCAGGTACAACCCCGCCATAACGGGCGTGAATTTCAATTTGAGACGCAATAATATTAGACAAAACCTCAGTGCCATCTTTTATGACAGCAGCTGCAGTTTCATCACAGCTCGATTCTATTGCTAGGATATTCATGCTCACAATTGTATAACACACCAAGACATAGGCAAACACTCAAGGTATAATAAAAGAATGGAAAATTTACCCAACGACTGGGATTTAATACAA
>JBIIKB010000078.1:0-3039 GCA_044233405.1 Candidatus Saccharimonadia bacterium
TGCATGGCCGGTCTCTAGAGCACAAACCTGTTCATACTTTGGGTTTGGCATGTATCCGCCCTCGTAGCCCACCCTAGTGTCCACTACGCCTTTTATTTTACTAAAGTGTTCTTCTGGCTTCCAAAAACAACCAGCAGCGAAATCCGCTGTAGCTTTTTCATTTTTTAAATTCTCTTTTTTCATATAATTTTCCTAGTTATTAATTATTTACTACCCATAAAGGCTGGCTTTTTATTTAATACTTCCCAGACTCTGATGTCTGTGCCACTTTCCATGCCGTAGCCATCTTTTGCCGTTTGAACAATTACTTCCGCTACTTTACTTGCTGGCATTCCATGATAATCAGTCATCTCGGTTGATGTCATTGTTGGGCTGACTGAATATACTGATAATCCAACTTCTTCGATTGCCAAAACCTCCGTAAATCCCCTTACTCCGTGTTTGGTGGCGCTATAAACGCTTAAATCCTTAACTGGATGAGAAGCGGCGCCACTTGCGATGTTTATAATACAGTCCCGAATGTGTGGCAGGCAGTATTTAGTCATCAGTATTAATCCGGCCAAATTAGTATTTATCTGATCCAAGATATCTTCATCAGATTGGGACTCAAATTTTTTCCACCTTATTACGCCTGCGTTATTAACCAAAATATCTATCGCTCCAAATTTTAAAATAATCGTTTTAAGTACTGATTTTATCGATTCGGGCTTAGTAACATCCAAATGAATTATTTCAACAGATTTTGCACCGGCCTTTTCACATTTTTTTAAAACATCTTTGGCTTGGCTTATTTCATCAACAAAAGTAATAATTACGTTGCAGCCCTCTTTAGCAAAATTAACAGCAGTCTCGGCTCCAATCCCCCTACTTGAGCCTGTTATCAAAACTGTTTTGTTCGCTAAATTTTGCATAATCTTATTATAAAGCATTAGAATAATAATATGAAAAAGAAAAAGCTAGACCAAATGACTGAATATGTAACTCAACACAAGGGCACCGAACCAGCCTTTACCGGTAAATACTGGAATACATTTGACGATGGAAGCTATCATTGCAAGGTATGCGGGCAGAAGCTTTTCGAAAGCGATACAAAATACGATAACGGCTCTGGCTGGCCAAGCTTTGAAAAAGCCATTCCTGGCTCGGTTGAATTCCACGATGATGACCGCTACGGCATGCACCGCACCGAAGTAACCTGTAGCAAGTGTGGCGCGCATCTGGGCCATATGTTCGAACCGGCCAAGACTATTGCATAAATTCCTGCGCGATTGAATTAAAAGATAAAGGGAGTAAAAAATGAACAACCTAAAGGCTATATTTCTTAATTGCACACTTAAAAAGTCCCCTACAAAATCAAACACCGATGCTTTAATTCAAAAAGCAGTCGATGAATATGAAAAATTAGGAGTTGAAAGCACGGTAATAAGGGTTGTTGACTACAATGTTGCAACTGGCATTAGCTCCGATGAGGGCAATGGGGACCAATGGCCAGAAATATATAAACAAGTTTTAGCTTCAAACATTTTAGTTATAGCAACCCCAATTTGGTTTGGTGTCAGAGGCTCGGTTTGTCAGAAAGTTATGGAGCGCCTTAGCGGAGGTTATGATGAAGCGGACCCCGAAACTGGTCAATTCCCGCTCTACGGCAAAGTCGGAGCCTGTATTGTTACTGGCAACGAAGATGGTGCCCATGATGTTTGCTCCAATACTCTATTTAATCTAACTCATATCGGCTGCACCATAGCTCCTAACTCCGATAGCTACTGGGTAGGCGAAGCTGGTCCTGGCCCAAGTTATTTAGAGATCGGCCAAAAGAGCGTCTACGCTAATAAAACTGTGCGCTATTTAGCTCATAACACTGCCTGGATGGCTAACTTACTCAGCAACAACCCAATACCAACCAATCTTAAAGAACTAGAAGCCGATGCTAAGCAAGCCAGCAAGTAAATGTTAGGCAAAATTATTTCTCAACCATTATTGCTGGTCAATTTCTTAGTTGAAGGTGTGCTTGGAATATCAATGGTATTATATCCTTCTTTAATACAAAACCTAGGAGGAGTAAATATTTCAGACATACTATTAAGAACCTGCGGTGTTCTTGCTTTGTCGGTTGCCTTCTTTTCTGTTTCGGCTATATTTTTTATTGATTCCCAAAAAGACAAGAAAGCTAGTAAGGCTTTTGTTTATTCAAGCCTGCTTATTTTTAATTTGGCCCTAACTATTGGTCTTTTATATGCCGCAGTTGTTGGTGAGATAACTTACCTTGGAACAATTGTGCATATGCCACTAGCTGTTGGCTTTGCATTAGCAATAATATTTAATTCTTATAAGACCAGTCAGAAATAGCGTTTATAACGGCGCTCAACGATTCGCCTTTTTTGGTAAGACTATATTCCACCCTTGGGGGATTTTGTTTGTAAACTTTCTTTCTAACAATACCATTAGCCTCTAGGTCATCTAATCTAGCCGAAAGTGTGCGCGGGCAAACTTCGCATTTTCTTTGAATTTCATTAAATCGGCTTTTGTCTTCTAGTAGTGCCGACACAATTGGCAATGTCCACTTACTGCCAAGTAGCTCAAGAGCACTATCGAATGGTTTGGAATTTTTTTTCATTATCGCTATATATTGTATAGCAATAATAGTATTAAAGTAAATTTACCAGACTTTGGCCGGTATAAAGCTCCGTTTTAATTCCTAATTTAGATGCAACATCTAAATAGCTTTGAATATCGTCCACAAATAAAGCCTCATTTGCCTTAACATTTAGCTTTTCAAGGGCTTTAATATAAAAATTTGGGTCGGTTTTTGTCAAGTTAACCTCACTTGTTATCTGAACCAACTTAAACAAATCTAAAATTCCATTTTCTTTGAGCCAGGGTCTTAAATCGATATTGGAAGCAGATAAAATTGCAAATTTATATTTATTCTTATTGAGCTTAATAAACTTGGCCACTTCTGGATTTAGCTTGCCATCGATATTTATGACTCCGAAGAAATCCCAGAAGATAGCTTTTATCATAGAGTTTCTAGTTCTTTTT
>JBIIKB010000010.1:0-10144 GCA_044233405.1 Candidatus Saccharimonadia bacterium
CCCCTGCCAAAAATCTGCAGAACCCATATCTATTCCAACATTTGCAAGCACTTGTTTTGGATCTTGCGATCCACCGGCAGCTAAAATAGCCTCGATCTTAGGAACAAAGCTTTCGCCTTCTTGTTTGTACTTGGCATATAAAGCCATGCTTAAAAGCTCACCAAAATTATAGGCGTAGCAATAAAATGGAGTGTGAATAATGTGAGGTATATACGCCCATTCGTATCGGAACATTTCATCGACTTCTACACTATCGCCAAATTGCTCTTTTATATTATCAAGCCACATTTGGCTTAGTTCACTCTCTTCAATTCCCTTTTGTATTGCTTCGTGGGCAGCTATTTCGAACTTAACAATAAAGTTCTGCCTGCATACCGTAGCGTAACTATCGGCTAATTTATCGCTTAATAGTTGTTTTTTGGTATTGGCATCTTTAGTTTCCGATAGGATCTTTTCAAATAGTATCATCTCTCCTAAAGTCGATGCTGTTTCAGCCAGAGGCAAAGTTGCGTGTTGGGTCGAAATGCTATGCATATTGGCATACAAGCTATGCACGCCGTGACCTAACTCGTGAGCAAGTGTGCTGACATCGCGCATTTTACCGGTGTAGTTTAATAAAGCATATGGTGTGATAGCTGGAGTAACTGTCATACAAAAAGCTCCTCCTCTTTTAGTGTCGGTTGGGTGCGAGTCGATATGGTTTCCTTGGATTATTTTTTGGGCATTATCAGCAAAAGCATTGCTAAATCCTCTAAAAGATTCATCGACTAACTTTATTGCCTTTTCATAATCATACTCTACATTAAATTCACCAAGCGGCGCATAAAGATCAAACCTAGTTAGCTTTTCTAGCCCCAGTTCTTTGGCCTTAAACTTAAAATAATCCTGAAATATTCCGGCATTATTACTGCAGACTTCAATTAGAGTCGAAATAGACTTGTCATCAACATGATTAGCAACATTCCTAACAGCAATCGAGGTTTCGAATCCGCGCGCTTTAGCCTCGTAATTCCAATCCTTAACGACCGCCTGGTAAGCAACAAAAAACTTATCAATATTCTTTTCGTATTGCTCAAATCTTGCCTCAAAAGCTGCTTTGCGCTCTGCTGGATTAGTAGAATATGCATAAGAACTGATTTCGGCGTTATTTTTGATTATCTTGCGCTCTCCGCCTTCTGGCTTGAAGTCATATTCAAATTCCGTCTCTATCATATCCCTTAGGTCTGTAATAACTCGCACTCCATTAGCATCCTTAGCGGTCATAATATTTTCAGATTTTTCATCTAGGCTATATTTGCCCATCATTCTGGAATAGTTATAAACGTATTCTAAGTCTGGTGTGCTAGCAAAAAGCCTTTTGGCATTGTCATCATCCAATACTTCTTTGCCTTGCACTTCTTTACCCTTCAGCCATAGGCTTATCGGCTGGACCGCTTCACTGAATTTTATTTCCAAATCCTTAACTTGGTTTTTCAGTTTTAGCGCCAAGCTGTCTTTTTGATCGGCAGCTTCCATAAGCGCAGGCCTTGAGCCTAATTTATGTAAATTCTCTACTACCTCTTCGTGGAATTTGGTGTAGTCTACAAATTCCTGCTCAGTCATATCAGGATTTAATTTTTCAAAAATATTTGCATAGTCTAAAATTTGCTTTTCAGTCTTTTTATAAAGCGTTTCAAAATCATCCAATTTAACAATGTCGTCTAAGTTCCAGTTTGTATTATTCATACCTATATTCTACTGAAAGTTATCTGATTAGACCATAATTTAGTACGCCAAAACACACATTAGGGTAATTACTACCGAACATAAGTGCCACATTCCGTGATAAACATCATATTTGTGGTCTTTACCTGTTAAAAAAAAGTAAAAGGCAATTCCTACAAAAACCAAAGCTATTGGAAAATAAGGCAATTTAAACTTGGCTAGATACAAAATGTATAAATTTGCAGCTATTACGCTGTAGGCTAAAAACTTGTCTAGCCTTTTTAATTCTCGCTCATCTGTTAGATGATAATAAAGCGATACACTGGCTGCTAAAGCTATTAAAATGCCATAAGCCCACAGTCCTTTTGTGAATGCTAATCCGGCAGGAATATAGAAAGGGACATTACTCCAGATGGGTATTACATCTTTGTTACTTAAATATTTTATTAAATTCATTTATACAATTATACCCTCGATTAAATATATTTTTTGATATTTTAATTAAAATAAAAAGACCCAACCTTACGGTTGAACCTATTTGATGTTTGAAACAATACAATAGAGCAAATCCCCCAAAGTCATTCAAAGCCTTGATAAGACAAGTTTCCAAACATCCTTAGCAACATTATCTGACTCACCAGAAGATGGGTTCTGATGCATATCAATATAAGGCATGCTATTTGCCTCAATAATTGCACTGTCCTGCTTACTATAGTCTTTCTCGATGTCTTTACAAATAAAATCAAACCCAACCAAGTCGGTTTTGAGTTTTTTAGTCAATTTAAAAAACATTTTTTTAGTGTTCGAGTGTATCAATTTACTGCAACCGATTACATCACAACCCTCCGATAATACATATTTATTAGATAGGTACACTTTTTGATCTTTATTAGGAATTGATTTTAAATTGTAGTTTTGATTTTCTAAATATTCTTTTAGTCTATAATCTATCGTTATTTGATGAAGGGTAGAATTTTTTTTGTCTTTAGGCTCTCTATTTTTTAAATTATTTTTGTTGTTTATTAATTGTTTTATATTCCTTTTACCATCCCCTATTACATTTGGCTTTTCTTTTTTTGCAACATATATTTTATTGTTTCCCACAACAGTAACCCTGAACAAATCCCCATAAATAAACTTTTCTAAAATAAATCCTGGTGAATATTTTTTCGCAATTTTTATAGCGTCATCAAGCTGTTCAAAATTTTTTATTGGATAGCTGGCATGCTGGCTTAATGAACCAAGTGTTGGCTTTATGACAATCGGAAAGCCAATTTTTTTTGCAAATTCAAAGGCATGTTTTTTATTTATAAATTCATCTCCCGCCGCATAAGGGAAATTATTATTTTTTAGAAACTTCTTAATATAAGCTTTTCCGTCAATATCATAGTTATGCTCTCCGACTACAGTAATAGGAACACTCTCAAAATAATAACTTTTGCCATTAACTATAAACTTAAAATCATTTGTGTATTTTCCTAGTGCCTTTATAGCATAAATATCCAGCTTCTGGTTTTTGGCTTCTTCAAAAAAAATCAGTGCTCTGTTGTATATATTTTTCTTTGCTGGACGAGATTCAAACCGAACCAAACCAAAAAACCCTAGCGTTTCTAAAAAAACAAACCAGAGCTTATTTTGAAGTTTAGTATAAAATCTATTTTTTTTAATTGTGGGGGCTTTGCTCAAATAGTATTCTAAATGATTTATAAGGTGATTAGACCGCTTTTGGGGCAGACAATGTTTACAATATTTTTTGTACTTAAATGATTTCATAAACTGGCGGAGAGAGAGGGATTCGAACCCTCGATACGGTTCCCCGCATACACGCTTTCCAAGCGTGCTCCTTCAGCCACTCGGACACCTCTCCGTGCGGGTATAGTTTAACAAATCTACTTTATCTTGTCAGGTTTATTTTTGCCACCATTCATATCTATAATCGCTTTTTTGGCAAGCCCAAACAATTGCTTCATTGCTTGAGCTATTTTGGGGCTTTCGATTATCGTTCCAATCACTTCTTCATCAAAAGAAATTAAAGCGGTCTTATCTCCGTATACATACATGTTTACTGGTGCTTCAAGAACTCCCTTTGGAACCCATGTCATATCTCTTAGTAACCTTTTGTCATTATTTTTACCATATTCAATATTTTCAGCATCAGCTGGCTCGATACCATAAGATTTAATCCCTAGTTTTGCTCGCTGCTCGATGTGTTTATAAAGCTTATCTCCAAGTAGGTTAAATGCCGCTTGTGAACTAATAAAGTACAAGTCTTTAGATGTTCGCCTTTGATCCTCGTACATCTGCAAAATTCCATCTTCGCCCTGGAAAAAACGTACTCCTGGCTGGTTCTGGTATGTGTAATAGTAGCTTAAAAGCTGGGGCATGGTATCTCGAACCTGTTTCTCGGTATTTAGTACATCTTTTCTTTTATTCTCTATTAATCGCTCTAAGCTAGTTGGATTAGTAGGCATATACTTTAGGACTTTTGCCGATTCATCTTTAGTAGCTAGCCCAAGCTCTACCAACCTATCTAGTAGCATATAAGAGTTTGTTCTGGTTTCTTCAATTTTTTCCGCTAGCTCATTTGCCTTCAAGCTCCCATATTTAACAAGTGCTATATAAGCTTTTGATTGACTCTCTGTTAAGCCTATTTTTTTGAGTAATTCTATATTCATAAGGCTATTTTAGCAAAAAATATAAGTTTTGTCAATTATATTATGACAAATATATTAATATTTTATATCTGTAAACATTAATATTGTTTAATTTATATTGACTTTTATATGTTTTTATTGTAAAATACTTCGCGAGCTCGAGAACCCGCTCAGCTCAGCACCTACACAGGAGGCGCGACATGCCCACCACCACGCCCACCGACGAGATCCCCCCTGGGGTCTTCGACGACCGGGAGCTGCTCGATCCCGCCCTGCACCTGCAGGACTGGGAAGACGAGCTGCGAGCGCGCGAGTCACACCTGCGAGAGCAGGAACACCTCGCCGCCCAGCGCGAACTCAGGCTCATCAGCCGCGAGCGCACGCTGGCCTGGAAGGAAGCCCACCTCAGCGAGACACTGGACGCGACACCACCGCGACAGAGCTTCCTCTTGAGCCGCTTCCTGAAGCTGGCCTAACCAGCCGGCTGGGCTGGGAGGGAGGCGCACTCAGCGCCCCCTCCCCCCCCTGACTCGGCGGATCGACCGCCCTGATGAGCTCACCCACCGGTGAGCGAAAGTCAGCCGCACCTCGAAAGGGAGCAACCACATGCGTATTGTTGAGCACGGCAGAAACCCTTACATCAAACGGGTATGCTGCATGGCATGCGAAACGGAAATCGAAGTCGATATCCGGACTGATTGCAAGAAGGAGGTTAGCGAGTACCAGGCAGAACACTGGTGCTGGTGGGAGACGCGTTCTCGGCCGGATTACACCTGGCTGAGAATCGTAAACCATTACACTCTCGTCTGCCCTGTTTGCTCGGAGAAAATCGTAGCTTTCGAAGAATACGATGACTCCAGAGAGGCAGAGGCTCAGCGGAAAAGTCGGCGCTGACTTCCAGGGTTCCAGGGGCGTCCCTACAAAACGCCCCACTGACTCGGCGGATCGACCGCCCTGATGAGCTCACCCACCGGTGAGCGAAAGTCAGCCGCACCTCGAAAGGAAGTAGTGATATGGTAGACCATTCACATCCCAGTGAACGAGAAACTTTCATTTCTGTGGACATAGAAGCGGATGGACCAGTGCCAGGAGATTATAGTATGATCAGCTTTGGCGCCTGCGTAGTTGGCTCAGACGACCCTCGAGATGAGTTCTACCTCGAGATTCGACACATGACCGAAAACTACGTACCTGAAGCACTCGCCGTCAGTGGCTTCGACCGAGCTTATCTGCGGAATTGCGAACAGCCCGACACCGCAACCGAGAAGATTGCCGGTTGGCTAGATGAGATGCAGGCAGATCACAGTGGCCGTCTGGTCATGGTGGGCTTCAACGCCTCCTTCGACTGGAGCTTCGTGAATTACTACCTTCATCACTTCGTTGGCCGTAACCCTCTTGGCATCTCTGCTCTAGATATTAAGGCGCTTTACATGGGTAAGTCAGGTTGCAATTGGGCTAGCACGAGTATGTCAAAACTGCCTAAGCACATACGACCCGCCACCGACTTGACTCATAACGCCCTTCAGGATGCGCGAGATCAAGCAACGATTTTTCAAAATATCCTTTCATCTGATTAACTATTAAAGGGTTCCAGGGGTGTCCTTTCAAAACACCCCTCTGACTCGGCGGATGGACCGTCCTGATGAGCTCACCACGCAGGTGAGCGAAAGTCAAAAGAAATTCTGAAGCTAAACTAATATAATCTAGCCCAAGTCTTTTTTGAGTTTTTCGACCAGTTCTACTGGTGTTGGGTTAATTCCATTTTGAATACCAACATATGCCGACACATAATCACCAAGTAGTATTGTGTAAAGCAATTGTTCAATTTCGGTTTCGCCTTTTGCCTGAACAATAATTGGATCGAAGCCATGATCTTTTAGGATGTTTTTTGTTATATCCATGCGTTTTTGCATTTGCTTATTTTCTAGGCTTGATTCGAGCTGGACAGATACAACTTCCTTCTTTTCTGGGAACATCCAACCCTGGAACTCATTGTGGTTTAGTTCTGGATAAGTATTATAAAAGCACAATTGTTTACCGTTTTCATTGATATCAATCTTCCATTTATAGGCAGCCGAGCCAAGCCTAGATCCAGAATAGATTACGCCAACTTTACCAGCCATTTTCACAGCAATTTCTTTAGCCAAATTACCTTCTTCTTTATCGGGGCTCATATCGAACTTAACTTTATCTAAAAAATCGGCAACATTAATAAGTTGCCCGCGCAGATCAACTGACGAAACCAATTTCATATCTTCAAATAAACAGGCCAAGGCCTTAAGCCCACCAAGTACAGCTAATCGAGGCTGGAAGTTTTCTGGCAAGTCTAGCAAGAAGTGGTTATTTTCTTCAGCTAGCTTCTTTAGCTTTCCGCCGGCAGTCATTATTACAATCTGGGCGTTTTGCCCTTTGGCCTTTTCGTAACAGCTTAGGGTTTCTTCGGTGTTTCCAGAATAGCTCGATAGTATCACTAAGCTATTTGGGCCAATGTAGTCTGGAAGGTCATAGCCTCGGCAAATTTCAAATGGCACAACAAAGTTATCATAAAGCCAGTTTTTAATTATATTCGCAGCCAAGGCCGAGCCACCCATTCCAGCAAGAACAATATTTTGAACCCCAACGCCATGATCAGCAGTTACATCTTGGTGCATAGTGTCTGCAAAGTTTTTGCGCAAATGATCGGGCTGAGCGCCAATCATTCCAAAAATATCATCTTTATCTAATTCTTTGATTTTTTCTATATCTATCATGTCCCCTCCTAATAGCTATATTGTACCACTATCTAGATACGAATATAGTTTCCTTTACTTAATGATAAATTACTTATAATTCATTAGTAAATAAAGGTTGTTTGCCTAGAGTCTGTCTGGGATAGGACCAGATCAGACCCTAGGACTTGTTAGATGGTGGCGTTAACTATTAACCATGCCATGCCCACAGCAAACATCAAGCCACTAAATAGGCCTTGACGAAGGTTTTGCATTCTTTCGTGCTCTGAGACATAAGCAATGTTAAGGTGGCTAACCATCACATAAAAATTAAACACTGTTGCACATCCTACCAGTACATTCAGCATTCCTGCTCCTTTCAGGAGTTTGGGTCGGGGTTGCCGACAATTTTTTGGGGCATACAGCTTTCAAACTAATTCTCCCCTTAATAAATCCGTGCTGGATGCATTAAGTGAATAATTAAGGTGTTGCCACCTGGCAGGGCCCCGAAGGGCCCCACCAGGTCGAGAGCTTTTAGGCTATGCTCTCCTTTAAGAGGTAAATCAGCCGCCATAAAGTGACTTGTCGCCAACCGAAGACGGCTTCGATCCGGTGTTGTAAACCAGCACAGGCTGAGTGGTTAGATCCAGCGGAGAGTCAGACAGTACGTACAGACTGTTCCACTGGATCATCACACCTTCAGGCGTGTAGAAGAAAATGGCGTCCTCGCTGGGCCCCCAGGTTCCATCGTCCATAGGGGCGTCGGTCGCAACCCACTCCTGACAACTAGAGCCGCAGTAGTCGTTGACTACCTGGCTGGTCGTCATCTGAGAGGAAGCGTTGCTGACCTTGCCCTTTACGGTGTAATTCGCCATCAGCTGACCCTGCGCCGAGAACAGATAGATGTAGCTCAGCTTGTTCGGATCGCTGTAACGAATCAGACGCTCACGAAGGTTCTGGCGTTCCAGCCAGCCCCCCTGCTTCATCTGCTCCAGAGGGTACGGAACGGCTTTGGTGGCCGACTCCGTGTAAGCCTCGGTGGTCTTTTGGGACTCACCCTGGCTGGTCTTCTCAGCCGGGCTGCTACAGGCAGCCAGACCGAAGGTGGCGACGAGCGCCACCAGAACTGCGGTCATGAACTTCTTCATTTGGTCCCCTTTCATGGGACTAGTGGGAGGGAGCCCTGTGCTCCCTCCCGAGGTTTGGGTAAAACTTACCGTATTACGACTTGCAGTCCGTCGCCGAACTGCTGCCATCGATCTGGTAAGGAAGCTCTTTGCTGCGCCACTCGGCCGCAAGGGTCTTGCGGGCCTCGGCGTTGTAATCAGCCACAGTGCTTTGGCACTGCTGCTGCAAGCCGGTCAAGGTGACCTGACGGCTGTTCAGCTGCTGAGTGTAAATCTGTGCAGCAACCACATCGTCAGCCGTGGGTTTCGGATTAGTCGCAATGAAGTTGTCATACGCCTTCTGGGCGTCGACAATCTGCACATCGAACTTCTGAATGTCCTGGTAAGACTGCTCGAAGAAGGCCTGGGCACGAACTCGATTCTCGGCGCTGTTGCGCTCGATCTCGACATTTCCGGCCCCACGAGTATCGCTGGTCATGACTCGAACACCCCAGATAGCAGCTGGGGCGAGGACTACAAGTGCTACGAACGCAGCAATCACGATCTTGACTCGCCGGGGATCCCAGCGCTCAAGCTCGCTCTCCCATTTCTGGTCGAAATCGGACATGTTTAAACCTTTCTGTGAGGGTACAACTAGTGGTCCGCACTAGTAACGGCTTTCAAGGCTCATCACCTTGTAGTGAGTAACGGGAAGTTACTAACTTCGCACTACAAAATGATGATTTCGCATTGTCTCGTCTATGTAGCAAGCTTTACCAATAAATACTGCATACAAGAC
Organism: Candidatus Saccharimonadia bacterium; assembly: GCA_044233405.1. GTDB lineage: Bacteria > Patescibacteriota > Saccharimonadia > CAILAD01 > BJGX01 > BJGX01. The sequence goes on from JBIIKB010000010.1 coordinate 8,972, forward strand.
ACAATACGATTAATTAATGAAGCGGTGTCTATTTCATTGCCTCTTGGGTAACCGAGGGCTATTTTCAAACTGCACCGATCATATAAAGAACATTTAATAAGGTAAGATTTTTATTTTTAGCAGCAAGCAGGGCTCGCTGCCACCCCGAGCGGTCCCGTTATCCGCTCACCACTCTGTTCGTTCATTGCTGTCGTGTCCAGCGCTTGGTGAGCTGATAGCTCGGTTCCGGGGTTTTTGGCATAAAAAAATCCGTCTGGCCGCGGACCATGAGGCTTGTCCTTGGCGAAAACGGGAATTTTCGATACCTATAGCTTATTAAACTGTAAGTAGCATTATAGCAGACAGTTTAAATTTTGTCAAGTACTTTTTACACTTTTTTTATACAAGTAAATTAAGACCTGTTTATAATTTATGACAACAATACAAACAAAAAGGCTAGGGCCCGGAGCGTCACTGCTCCGGGCCCAGTCGAATTATTGTTAGCAGATACGACTAACTGCTATCTATCTGTGAAGGCAAATTGTGGGAAGGAGTGGGCTTGCCTAAGCAGAAAAGAACTTACGAAAGGTTGCTAGCTGGATCTCTCAGGTCCGCGTCATAGAACCTTGCAACCTTTGAGCACAACGCGTTGAACCGAACGATTTCGCGAGAAGTTGCCCTGGAAAGATCGATTTCTTCGATTTGCTGACGAATCGACCTGGCTTTGGGTCGATTATCGCCAGATAGCAGACGGATGGCCGCCTGCTTCTTCTTGACTAGATCAATCTGAGCTTGCAATTTTCCCCCATGGGTACAATGAAAGCGGAGTTGCTTTCATAGAGTAAGTATTATTGTAAATAATTATTCTATAAAAACAAATGCTTTAGGTGGGGCCCGTAGGCCCCACCCTAGCAGAATCAACTATCAAACTCCCGGAAGACTAAGCTTGCGCTGGATCTCAACACCTTCCTTAAGAAGCTTTGTGAGCTTCTTAGGATCAGTAATCGATCCAATCAGCTTGGAGCAATGCGCCATTGCGGCTGCACTGTTGGCGTGATCAACCAAAAGCTCGTCTCGCTGGTCGATTGCATCTGGAATCTTCACCTTCAAGTCATTGATGTGCTTATGATAAACTCGCCACTGCTCAAAGATTGCAAGAATTAGCTCTGCGAACTCATCGTAGAGCTGACCCTT
>JBIIKB010000064.1:0-3548 GCA_044233405.1 Candidatus Saccharimonadia bacterium
ATGAATTGCCTGAGCCAAATAATATTAAGCCGGGCTGGGTATATGATGGCAATGAAAAAATTGACCATTCAATGTTAGTGTATTTTCAATCGCCACACAGCTTTACCGGCGAAGATATGTTAGAAATTCACTGCCACGGATCAAATATAGTTCAGCAGAATATTTTAGAAGTTCTGTTTAGACTTGGTATAGAGCCAGCTAAGCCGGGGGAGTTTAGCGAGCGCGCCTACTATAACGGTAAAATTGATGTTGCACAGGCTGAAGCTATTATGGAGCTTGTATCATCGGAAAATACTCAGCTTGCAAGGCTAGCTACTCGCCAACTGGCAGGTGAATTTAGCGCAAAAATTAAATCTATTCTAGAAAAAGTAACTAAACTTAGTTCTGCTATAGCTGCCGATTTAGATTTTTCCGAAGAAGATCTTCCCTCAATAAGCAAAGCCGATATGAAGAATAAAATTAAAGAAATAATTGAAGACATTAGTAATATAAAGCTAAATTCAGAAATACTACCTAAGCTTAAGTCGGGCATAAATGTAGCACTAATAGGGCTTCCGAATGCAGGTAAAAGCACGCTTATGAATGCACTACTTGGTTATGAACGTTCCATCGTTACGCCTACCGCTGGAACAACACGGGATGCGGTCTCCGAGACGGTCGAGCTAGGAGGTATGACCTACCAGTTTATAGATACGGCAGGATTAAATACTACACCCGGAAAGATTGAAAAAATAGGTATTGAAAAATCCATTGAAAATATCAAGTCGGCCGATATAATTTTGCTTCTAATTGAGCCAAATAAAGACAAAGAGACCATGGACTTTATAAAAAATAATAACTTAGAAGAATATATTGAGTCCGATAAGACAATTCTTGTTCATACTAAATCAGACATTCATAAAAGTACTGAAGGTATTAGTATTTCAGCAAAAAATAATAAGGGCATAATAGAGTTGATTGGCAAAATATCAAAAATAGGCAAAAGTAATGCCGCAAGCAGCCTGCAAATACTGACAGAACGACAGCTAAACATTTTAAACAATTGCGAAATTGGATTAATAGATATTCAGGATAAATTTGATTCAATTACATTAGACATTATCGGTGCCGAGCTAGAGTCAGTAATTAGTAATCTAAATGAGCTAACAGGCGAGCATGCCAACAAGCAAATAATTGATTCGATATTTAGAAACTTTTGTATCGGCAAATAATTAGTTCGAGCTAGGAAAGTCTAAAGCCGACTTGTAATAAGTAGTAAATGTGTCAGTTTTTGTAACGGCGCCATTAACAATTACGTCACGATAAAATGTCGTTTGACTTGGTGCGTTTGGATCAAGGCTTCCAAAATTAAAGAACGGGCCTCTAATTTTTCCTTCTTTCTCTTTTGTTCCATACAGCCTAAAAGTTAAATTCGTTCCGACCATCTCGGGCTGAATTAGTATGTGTTTGCTAGTATCATTTTTAAATTTAAAATCCACCGCAGGATAATAGATAGTTGCATCTACGCCCGGCACGCCGTAAGGCTGAGTGTAGTAACTTACCTGGAATGAATGATTGGTACGCTCCAGAATTGGCAAACCAGCATTTAAAGCAGCTCTAAATATGGTAGAGCTAACTTGGCAAAGGCCTCCGCCATATTGAAATTCTTGTCTTCCATCTAATATTACTTTACTTTCAGCGTAGCCTTGAGCTGGTCCAACTTCCCCTAAAATTTCACCAAAGCTAAAGACTTGGCCAGGCTTGAGCAGTATGCCATTATATCTAGAAGTTCCGACTCTAATATTCTGAAGGCGTTGTGCGGTACTTCCCGGAAAATAACTTACGCCTTCACCAATTAGCTCTTTAATGCCCAAGCTATCTATGTTCTCATCACTAACAGCTGCTTTTTTAACATCTACAGCTAACACAACGGGGGCCGAAGTGTTAGATTGGGCTGCAGCAATTACTGCATCAGCACTTTTTTCTATATTTAATGTTTTGCCATCACGGCTCTGCTTAAACACACTCGCTCGGCCATCGCTAATAGTAAGCGTTGCATCAACAGCTTCTTGGTTAATCTCTTTTGCGATTTCATTGAGGAATGCTACAACATTTTGTTTTTCAATTTTAAAGTCGCTTAATTGGGCAGGAGTTTTATAGTAACGATTAAGTAGGTCTTCTTTGTAGGGCTTTTCTTGATTTTCTATGTATAGCCAGTCCAAAAGCTGTTGCTGAGTAATATCCCAGCTCTTATTTCCGTAGCTTAATGCAATCGGCTTTTGTGTAATTGTTTTTACATAGCCTAGTTGGCGCTCCAAAAGAACATTCGACCTGTTGGGTGCAACGGTGTTCATTGGCATATTTACAGAGCTTTTCAAATCCGATAGTTGCCTTGTTAAGCCGAGAATAGCTAGACCCATATCAATTTTTTCGCCTGTTTTACCATTTATGATTTCTACTTTCCCATCTTTTATCAGATAGGTAGCATTTTGCGAGGGCTTTGCGGATACGTTGTTGAATTGAATAATTGAGCTACTAAAGTTTTCTTTGTCGACATTGATTTGCATTATGTCTTCTTTTGTAAAGGGCAGAGCGGTCTGGGTAGCGATATCGGTAATAATATCGTTTTCTCTACCAACCATAAATGCTCGATTAACCATTTCGGTATTATCAAAATTTATACCCAGTTGGGCTGGCTTAAGTGTAGTTGCCTGCCCATTTAAAATATAGCTAACATCCGAATTTAAGTACTGGCTGGTTTTGGCATTTAATTTTTCAATCGCTTGTTCTTTTGTGAGCCCGCCAACATCAATTCCTCGAGCAGTAACACCAGGTAATATCTTGCCATAATTAACTATTCGGACTGTAGCTATAACAAACATAAACAAAAAAACCACCATGCCTAATCCGAGTAGCACATGATGCCAGGTTTTCGATTGCGACCACCAGGTTTTTAGCTTGTCAGCCATTAATTATTACCTCTTATCAGGTTAATTATACAATATATATCTATGTGTGTTAAGACTATTTTTTAGAATTAAGCTTTTCTACACCATCTTTAACGAGCTGGCATTTGTCTTTGGGACAAACCAGAATTCCTTCTGGAGTGTCAATAACTATCAAATTATCTAGGCCAATAGTTATTATTGGCTTTTTATCAGCAATAACTAAGCTTTCTTTGCTGTCGATATCATAAACTTTGCCTTTATGAACATTGCTATCGCCATTTCTTAATATTTCGTATAGATCTTTAAAGCTTCCAACATCAGCCCAGTCAAAATGCCCCGGTACAACGATTAGGTCTTTTACCTTTTCTATTAGGGCAGTATCTATAGGTTCGTTTGGAAATTTCATATACTCTGCAATAGCATCTTTTTTGAAAAGCTGATTATATCTTTTCCATAAATCCTTATTGCTCTTTTTTATTTCAGCCTCAAAGGTATTGATAGATCCAGCAAAAAGACCTAGGTTCCATAAGTATTTTTTACTTTTAAAATAAGTCCTTGCAGTTTTGGCATCTGGTTTTTCTACAAACTTCTCAACACTTAGTATTGGTAAACCATCTTCAT
>JBIIKB010000065.1:0-3533 GCA_044233405.1 Candidatus Saccharimonadia bacterium
AAAGAACAAAAACAGAAGGCAGCCCGATACCTTCTCAACATCCTGCTCCTCAGCCGCAGCCAACTACCGGGCCAGAAATTAATATGGAAATATCTCAAGCTAAAACAACCAATTCCAGAGACCTACACTTCGGAATCGGAAATACTGAAGCTGGTAAGGCCCAAACAAATCATAATATTGAAGTGGCAACAGATCACAACGAAAATGCTGGCAGCCTTAGCAATGCCCAATTAACCCCTAAAGAATTTCCAGACGTAAATGATGTAAGAATAAACCCACCAGAGAATCCAATACCTATTGTCCCTCAAGGTCCAGTTCAGGAAAATTCTAGCTTTCAAAAAGCTGCCACAGAACTAAACCCAGTCTCGAGGGTTGCAAACGACAATCAGCAAAACAACAATCCAGCCCCTAGCCTATCTAGTTAAATCTTTAATGCTTCTAAAGCTGGGAGTTGCTTTCCAGAAAGTAGCTCTAGGCTCGCACCGCCACCAGTACTTACAAATGAATAACGATTGTGCATTCCAAGCTTTTCTACAAATGCAGTTGTATCGCCTCCACCAATTACTGTTTCTGCTTTGCCCTTTCTTAATGCCATTAGATAAGCTAAGTCCTTACTGGCCAAAGCATAATCAGACAATTCCGCATAACCCAAAGTTCCATTCCAGAAAATTGTTTTTGCCTTTTTGATTATAGGTATTAAACTCCTCATTGTTTCCTTACCTATATCAAGAGCGATGTCCCCTTTTTCTAGTTTTCCAACCTCGACAGTTCTTTTATTAACGCCAGGCTTTACGGCTTTTGCTACCACAAGATCTGTGGGTAATATTAAATCAACTTTTTTATTTTTTGATAATTCAATTATTTCTCTAGCGGTGTCAATTAGATCTGGTTCGGTCAAGCTTTTTTCAACGTCAAAGCCCTGTGCCTGCAAAAAAGTGTTTGCCATAGCCCCACCAATAAAAATTATATCTGCCTTAGCTATTAGACTTTTTAAAACCTCTATTTTAGTAGATATTTTAGCTCCACCAACTACTGCCAGAAATGGCCTACGTGGTGATTTGAGAAGGCCTGTTAATGTTTCAAATTCTTTTTGCATCAGTATGCCTGCAGCATGTGGCAAGTACTTTGGAACACCAACCATGCTTGCGTGGGCTCTGTGAGCATTTGCAAATGCATCATCAACATAGACCTCAGCCAGCCTAGCCATAGATTTTGCAAACAATGAATTATTTTTTTCCTCTGCTTCATGAAATCTTAAGTTCTCTAAAAGCAAAATTTCACCTGGCTTAAGTGCTTCTGCTTCAGCAGAGACTTCTTGTCCTACGCAATCATCTATAAAGGAAACTTTACGTTTTAATAAATTTGCTAAAACTTGAGCGACCGGCCTTAGACTTAAACTTTTTTCTACCTTACCTTCTGGCCTTCCATTATGGCTTGCAAGTATCAAAGAGCAGTTCTTTGCGAGTAATTCTTTAATTGTTGGCAGACTTTGCTCTATTCTAAACTCATCAATAACTTTGCTCTTTTCAACCACGTTGTAGTCCACCCTTAAATAGACTTTTTTATTTCTATAGTCTAAGTCCTTTAGAAGTTTTATCTTCATTTACTGCTTCCTTTATTTAATTTTCTTTTTGCGGTGTTATCTATTTTTATTTTGTTATGTATTGGCACTGCAAATCCGAACACACTGCCTTTTCCTGGCTTAGATTCAAATATTAGCCTGCCACCCTGATCTTCAACAACTCTTTTGACTAAAAACAAACCTAATCCGGTACCATCAGGTCTAATTTCTTTTGCGTTTCTAGCTCTAAACATTTTAGTAAACAATTTGGATTGTTGATCTTTCGGTACACCGATGCCATTGTCGATTACTTTAAATATCACTTCACTTTCCTTTTCAGCCAATGAAACCTCAACCCTGCCCCCGCCTTTTGGTGGCTCACTATAATGTATTGCATTATCAATTAAATTCATTACAACCTGCCTAGTCTTATTTTCGTCTAAATTTAGCGCGTGCAATTTATTAATATGCAGTTTTGCAGAAAGACTTACTTTTTTACTTTTCGCCATTGTTTGTAATAAATTAATCTCTTCTTGTACTAATTTAATTAAATCAACCTTAGTGGGTTCAATATAGAATTTGCCAGCTTCCATTCGGCTTACATTTAATAAATCATCAATTAGTCTTGCCATTCTATTGCTTCCATCTAGGGCAAGATCTACACTCTGCTTTTGTTCATTGGTAAGTTTTCCAAAATCACCCTCATCTAACATACTTACGTAGCCTTTTACAGTAGTGAGTGGTGTCCTTAATTGATGGCTAGCCATAGAAATAAATTCATCTTTTGCCTCATCCAATTCTTTAAGTTGGGCATTGGCTTTTTGCAGACTCCTAGTCGCCTTGTTTATTCTGTCTTGCAGCGTTTCATTAAAATTCTGTATCTCCATAAATGCTTTTGCATTTTCTAATGCTACACTCAATTCATTTGAGATAATTTTAATAGTCTTAATGTCTTGGCTATTGTAAGTACTCCCTGATTGCTTTTCTGTGAGTATTAAATAACCCAAGAAGCTATTCTTTGTTCTTAGTGGAACACTGAGTGAAATATTTAAACTACGCATTAGTTTTATTTTTGAAGAACTATTGGTATCGTCGATATAAATAGTTCTGTTACCTAACTCATAAATATCTTTAATTTCGTTTTCATTTAACTTGGTTTTTATGTTTTTAGTGAAATAAATCAATTCATTCTTCTGAAGAACAACTATGTCGGCTGCAGAAATATTCAATTTGTTCATAATTTCGCTAGCCACCTTATTGCATAATAGATTAATTTTAATTTCAGATGCCATTACCCTGCCTATATCATCAATAACCGCTTGAGCGTCATATCTGTCCCTATAAAATATGCGGTTACTGACTCTCTCAAAAAATCTACGAATAGGCTGAAAGCTAAATGCCAAAGCTACCGCAAGGATTGTATTAGCAAATTGCTGTTGCAAAGGCACCTGTACGTTCCCGCTTGAAAAGATAAACCTGCCCAACACACCAAATGCGATAAAGGCATAAACTATAGCAATAGTCATTATAGAGAAGATATATGCAAATGATCTTACTACGACTGCTCTTATATCAAATAGGCTGTGTTTAATAATTGCGTAAGCTGTTAAGGCTACAAAAAATAACGTAAACAATGAACCAAATTTAGCATAATAATTATTTCCGGTAATAAGAGGTAGTATTAGATTGGTAATTGAAGCGAGTACGGTCATTATTAATATGCCCGAAATTAAGAATACTACTCTTGGTCTATCTTTTTTACTGCTGCGCCTAAATGAGAAAATAATAATCACTATACTTATTACTACTGCTGCAACAAAATAAACAAGAAATAAACTATATAAATCGCCAGTTTTTACATTAGAAACTTGGTTTTTTATTTCTACACCGGTAATGAAATTAGGTAAAAGCGATACTATTCCGACTATTATTGCCATAATTAGTGTAAGCAATTCCACTAATTTGGTTTTAA
>JBIIKB010000066.1:0-3422 GCA_044233405.1 Candidatus Saccharimonadia bacterium
AAAGGACAAATAGATATTCGCCTAATTCTTGACCAAGACCTTTATAAGTCCAGAGAAATTATACACCCAGCAAAGGGTGAAGATCACAATCACGACGACCATTCAGATCATGTCCATGAAAAATACTCAACTTACTCGTGGACATCACAACAGCCACTCCACCCTATGAAGTTTCAGGAATTTGTGAATCGTAAATTGCCACTAAATGTTTATCGTGCCAAAGGAATTGTCGACTTTGGTCTTAAGGGGCACTCAAGAAAATATATTTTCCAGCTAGTCGGTGTCCGGCCTGAAATTGTTTGGGAAAACTGGGATGACAAACCCCTTACAGAACTGGTATTTATTGGGCAAGATATAGACGAAAAATTATTAGAAAAAGAACTCAAAGCTTGTATAGATGAGGAGCCAGACAAAAAGCTTGAAGGTAATATTGAATTAAAGCTTCCTAAAAAAGCCGAGCTTTAGGCCTCGCCGATTGCATCGATAGCTTCGAATAGCCCACCAACATTAACAACATCATATCCCTTTTGAGAAAGTAGCATTTCGGCCATTTGAGAGCGACCGCCAGAGGCACAGTAAAGATAAAGCCTTTTATTTTTGTCTAGATCGGCGCTTGAAATTTCATCTAGTGGAGCATTGATGGCGTAGGCAGCATGCCCACTGTTGTATTCATCGACCGTTCTTACATCAACCAATATTGCCTTACCATTTTCGATATCTTTAATTTCATTGTCTTTTAATTTATGCATTAAGCCCTCTTTTTATAAATGAATATAGATAGTGGAACAAAAACAATCAATAATCCTGCTATCCATGCGAGCAACTTCCATTCGGCTCCATCGGAAGGCGTGCCTAGTGCAAAATGTCTGGCTGCAGTCACGGCGAATGTTACTGGTTGGTTGTTAGCAAAAGTTTGTAGCCAACTAGGCATGGTTTGAGTAGGAACGAATGTTGCGCTGGCAAATGTCAAAGGAAAGATAAACAAGAATCCTGCTAGCTGTGCAGTTTCTTCATCCTTAACAGCCAGCCCGACAAAAGCTGCTACCCAAGAAAATGAGTAGCCAAACATTACTATCAAAGCAATCATCAAAAATGCGTCCAAGGCACCATTTTGAAATCTAAAACCATACACAAGTCCCGTTACAAGTAGGATTAAGGCTGTTGAGGTGTTGCGTACTAAATCAGCGGTTGTTCTGCCGGTAAGAACTGCACTTCGACTCATTGGCAAACTTCTAAATCGATCAATTATTCCGGCATTCAAATCTCTAGACAGCCCAACACCAGTTTGTAAGGCGCCAAAAAGAATTGTCTGTACCATGATTCCTGGAAGTAAATAATTAATGTATTTCTCACCAGCGCTGGCTCCTAACGCTCCTCCAAACACAAAATTAAAAAGTGTTAAAAACATTATCGGCTGAATCGACGAAATAATTATCAATTGCGGCAATCTTACATAGCGCATAACGTTGCGCTTAGTGATTATCAAGCCATCACGAATATCGTTTAGTTCTCTTTTCATCTTTTTCTTCTGCCTTTGCTTTTCTTCTCAGGCTCAGATTTTGTCTTTTTGCCGGTTAGGGCCAGAAATACATCATCGAGGGTCGGCTTATGTAGCGATATGTTGCTGGGCTTTATACCAGCCTCATCAATCATTTTGGTGACGGTTAATAAATCATCGGCACTATTTTTGACTGGTATTTTTATTATCAACTCATCTTCGTTAGCCTGCCTATTTTCATTGCAAAACCTATCAACTGCTTCAAGGGCCGCCTGAAAGTCGTTTTTGTTCTTGAGTTCAAATTCCACCATATCGCCGCCTAGTCGCTTCTTGAGCTGGGCGCTTGTGCCCTCAGCAATTAACTTGCCATAGTCTATAACCGCAATTTTGTCAGCCAGCTCATCGGCCTCATCTAGGTATTGAGTAGTTAACAATATCGAAGTTCCACCTTTTGCTAGTTCACGAATTATATCCCAAAGTTCTTTACGGGTTCTTGGGTCTAGGCCAGTAGTAGGTTCATCCAAAAAGAGAATTTTTGGTTTTCCAACTAAGCTCGCACCCAAATCTAATCGCCTGCGCATTCCGCCCGAGTAAGTCTTTACTTGTCTGTTAGCAGCATCGGTGAGCGATAGGCGTTCTAATATTTCCTCAGCTCTGGCCTTGGCAATTTTCTTTTTAAGTCCATATAGTTGACCCACCATTTGAATGTTTTCTTTACCTGTTAAAAAGTCGTCAACTGCAGCAAATTGGCCCGCCAAGCCAATTGTGTTGCGAACACCAGTAGGATTTTTTACTGTGTCAATGCCAGCAACTTTCGCTGTGCCCGAACTAGGTTCAATTAGGGTACTAAGAACTTTTACGATGGTACTTTTGCCAGCTCCATTGGGGCCTAGCATACCAAAAATCTTACCCTCCTCGGCTTTTAACGTCACTCCATCTAAGGCCTTAACTTTACCATAGTGTTTTTTGACGTTATTTAACTCAAATGCGTATCTCATTACTATAAATTATATAGCTATAAAATAATTAAATCTACTTAATAATAAAATTTATTATTGCATCATTAATTTTTAACGTTGCTTCATCTTGAGTTATTGTGGCCTCATTGTCTCCGGGCTGAAGCTTTTCAAGATCAGCGAATTGACTATGATTACCTCCATCTATGATCACAAAATCGGTGTTTTTAGGAAGCTTATCTTTACTCTGCTGGATTTTTTCTGGCGTGCTTAAACCGTCTTTAGAAGTCGATACGCTCAAGACCTTGGTATTTATATTTTTAGCGTCACCATTACAAAAACTCCCTAAGAGTATCAAGCCAGATATTTTTTGAGTGTTAGCCTTGGCATATTCACAAGCTGCCACCCCACCTAGGCTGTGGCCAGCCACATACCAATTATTTATTTGTGGGTTATCTGCAATTATTTTATTTGCACCACCAACATTAAATAGCGCGAATGCAAATGGACTACGAACAATAAAAACTGCAATTCCTGAGTCTGCAAGTTTAGAATACGGCGCCAAATAGGCTCGAGCATCAGCAAATGCACCCTGATAAACTATCAGGCCATTATCAGGCTCACCGATGCTCGGATAAATTGAATAATAAGATGATTTTTCAGATATTTTATAGTTCTTATTACTTATGACTTCAGTATAACTTTTTGGGTTCGCTTCCCATGAATGAATAGAATTATTCAAAAAATATCCAATAAAAACAAGCCCACTTAAAAGCAATAGCGAGCCAAGGCCAATTATTATTTTTCGTGAAGTTGAGAGTTTCTTTTTAGAATACTTTTTAATGCTTTTTGCCATAATGCTTGAGCTATTTTAGCATAAAACTAGAACCCTATTGGTAGCAAGCTTGAGTACTAACCCCACTTTGGTTTATTAATTTTAGAGCTCTTGATATTTCTTCTCCCGTTAA
>JBIIKB010000005.1:0-11351 GCA_044233405.1 Candidatus Saccharimonadia bacterium
AAATACTTTTGAAAAACAAGTTATTCCTAAACTTCCACAAACGTATCAAAACTCGACCAAGTTAAATGATCTTATTATTCTAGCTTCAATAGTTGAAAAAGAAGCCCGAACTACAGCAGATAGAAGGTTAGTTGCAGGAGTTTTTTATAACCGTTTGGCAAAAGGTATGAAGCTAGAGAGTGATGTAACGATTAATTATGTCACAGGTCGCACTGCAACCCTTGCATCTGATCTGAAAATTGACTCCGTGTACAATAGCTATCTTTATAAAGGATTGCCACCTACACCTATTTGCAACCCAAGTTTAGATGCAATTTTAGCAACTGCAAACCCCGAACAAAGCGACTACTTTTTCTTTATAGCAGACAAGAATGGGGTGGTTAGATACGCTAAAAACTTCGAAGAACACAACCAAAACATACAAAAATACCTTAATCAGTAATATTTTGCTTTATATAAAGCAAAATACTGCACTTGACACCCTCTGCTAGCCTTGATAGACTATACCCACGTAAATTTAAAGGATAAGCATTTATCCCGATTCTACGTGAGTAGTTTTTGAGAGTTTGTTTTTTGGATTTACCTGCATCAGTTTATCAGATATAGGGGATTAATTTTCGGTCGAAAACTCCGGCCTAGCAGTAAGTTAGGGACAGATAAGCCGCAGTCTACAAGTACCATCTACGACAGTAACGACTAACCGGTACAAAGGAGAGACTTATTAGTAGAAAAGTAGTAGGATTCCCCCTTCAAGTGCGTCCAGAAAATTTTGTGGGCGTGGGGCAACAGAACTTTTCTCAAACAAAAAGTGATGAAGCTAAGGCTTCACCCAAGACTGAAGAATTAAAAACAGCCAAGGCAGATAGCCAAGGCAGTAATTTTGTAAAATTTAATAATAAATTTGGTCGCTATAGTTTTCACGCAGCGGCTATATTTGCCGTATTAACCATTGCCGTAGCAGGCAGAATTGGCAGTAGCCAGGCAATTAGCACCAAAGGTGTTGGTTCTACTAAAGACCAGACATCTATGATAACAACAGGAGCTATTTTAGCCAGCAGCACTAAAAGTGTTATTGCTGAAGACGTCGCCCAAAAAGCTCAGGACCTAACAAATATGAGCTCACTTGCCACCACTGGTGAAGACTTCTTGTCTAACCGCTCTGCTGTTTTAGCAGCAGGAGCTCCTAGCCGCGAAACTATTACCTATAAGGTAAAAGAGGGCGATACATTATCAACTATTTCAGCCAAGTTTAATATCACAACCGATACGGTTAAGTGGGCTAATGATGTTAGCAATGAGGATAGTATTAAGCCAGGAAAAGACTTAACTATTCTTCCTGTAAACGGAGTTTTGCATACAGTTCAGGACGGAGACGACATTTTGGCCCTTGCAAACAAATATCAGAGTAATTCTACTCTTATAGAAAACTTTAATGGGTTAGAAGGCAAAGCACCTTCTTCTGGTATGAAACTAATTATCCCAGATGGAGTAAAGCCACCCCCAGCTATTCCTGCTAGAGTTGCAACGACTAGCTCGAACATTGCAGCTGGTGCTTCTAACTCTGGTAGCTCGTTTGGCTCATTTAAAGGAGGATTAGCTAACACTTATACTAGAGGTCAGTGTACTTGGTATGTGGCTAGCCGAAGACCAGTACCTAGTAATTGGGGTAATGCAATTAGCTGGTACTATAATGCCCAAAGAGCTGGATACAGCACCGGCAGTGCTCCTAGAGCAGGCGCAATTGGATGGGAACGAAGCAACCACGTAGTATATGTTGATTCTGTAAATAGCAATGGTACAGTTACAATTTCAGAAATGAACTGGGGTGGACGCCCAGGCGTACTCCACACTAGAACTGAGCCAGCCAGTCGATTCTTATACATTTACTAAAAGTATTTAAAAAGACCCCACCCCAGGGGTCTTTTTAGTTATGGCAGTTATCCTGCTTTAATGCTATAATGTCAAGATGTTTACAGATGTAGTAAAAGTCAAAATAGCCGCCGGCAAGGGTGGCGATGGAGTTGTTAGCTTTCATAGAACCCGCGGTAATGCCAAAGGGGGCCCCGATGGAGGCGACGGCGGAACTGGTGGTAATGTTGTGGTAATTGCTGACCACAATACCAACACACTCTCAAAATACCGAGCCAGCAAGCTTTGGCAGGCCGAAGACGGCACGCCCGGCTCGAGTGGCAAAAAGCGTGGTCGCAAGGGCGAGGATATCGAGCTAGTCGTCCCGCCTGGGACAATTATTATGGAAGACGATAGAGTGCTTGCTGATCTTGAAAAACAGGGCGATGAAGCTATTATTGCCCACGGTGGTCGTGCTGGCTTTGGAAATGCTCACTTTATTAGTTCAGTTAGGCAGGCTCCTAAAATGGCCGAACTTGGTGAACAGGGTGAGGAAAAAGGAGTTACTTTTGAACTAAAAATCGTTGCTGATGTAGGGCTGGTTGGGCTTCCAAATGCCGGTAAATCCACACTTCTTTCAGTTGTTTCAAATGCCAAACCAAAAATCGCTAATTACCCATTCACGACCTTAGAACCAAATTTAGGAGTAGTTGATATCGACGATAACACCTTCATGATGGCCGACATACCAGGGCTTATTGAAGGCGCTAGCAAAGGAAAGGGCCTTGGAGATGAATTTTTAAGGCATGTTGAACGCACTAAGGTTCTACTTCATATTATTGACGCCACCTCAGAAAGTATTGAATTAGACTACAAGACGATTCAAAAAGAATTAAAAGAATACAAAATAGATTTGACTAGCCGGCCACAAATTGTTGTCTTATCTAAAATTGAAAGTGTGCCAAAAGCAAATATCAATGCCAAGATTAAAGAAGTAGCAAAAGCTGCTGGTTTAAAGCAAAAAGATGTTCATACAATTTCTTCTGTAGCCAACATGGGCCTAGCTGATTTATTAAGAAATACCTATAAACTAGTTGAAAAAGTAAAGTCCGAAAAGACCGAAGATCCAGTAAGCGAAATGCCTGTTATTAGACTAGATGAGTCAGCAAGCTGGGAAATTCATAAAACAGGCAATACCTTTGAAGTTACTGGCAAGGATATTGAAGGCTTCGCAAAACGCACCAATATGGACCAGTACCAATCAGTACAAAGATTGCATCATATTTTAGAGCGCAAAGGAATAACACGCCAACTGATAAAATTTGGTGCCCAGCCAGGACATACTAAAGTAACGATTGCAGGAAAAGACATAGAATTCTAATGAAAAAATTTAAAGTTTCACTAATTGAGCTTAATTATGAAACCAAGCCAGATTTGTTTTCACCAAAAGGGCTAGATATGGGCACTGAACTACTATTAAGCACCTTACCAAGGTTTGAGTACGATACTGCCCTAGATTGGGGTTGTGGATGGGGTGCAATTGCAATGTGGCTCGGAAAAAACAACCAAAAAGCCAAAGTAACTGCAATCGATAGCGATATTGCAGCAGTCAAGACTGCACAAGACAACGCCAAGATAAACGAACTAAACAATGTCCATATATTGGCTAGCCATGGATACGATGAAGTGCCCGAAAGTCATAAGTTTGATATCATTGCATCAAACCCACCTACTCATAGAGGTAGAGAAGTAGTTGATAATATGATCATTCAAAGCAAAGATTATCTAAACGAAAATGGGGTTCTGCTTTTTGTCGTTGAAGCGCGTATCAAGCCGTGGGTTTCAAGGCAAATGAAAGAAGTTTTCGGAAACTGCAAAATAGTTAAGCGCGGACCAAAGAACGTAGTGGTGATGGCTCAAAAATAGGTTATAATATCTGTATGCATAACCAAGATAAGCGAATCAAGAAAGCCGATCAATTCTTTCGAAAAGAACTGAGTGAGGCTGATATTCAAAAAAGCGTTCACTATACATTTAAAGACGGGTTTAGGCTTGGCTTTGGTTTCTTTGTTGGCTTTTTATTAGGAACCCTAATTGTCGGTCTTATAGCAAGCCTTGTTAATTGGCTGATAAGCCTCTTTTAATTGATTTCTACAGGTTAAAATTGTATAATTAAGCGACTTGGGGCTATAGCTCAGTTGGCTAGAGCGCTTGCATGGCATGCAAGAGGTCGGGAGTTCGAGTCTCCCTAGCTCCACCAGAAATAATTAAATCAAAGGCCCTTTGGGTCTTTTTTAGTATTTGCTATAATATAAGCATGACTGGTTTAATAGCAATAATTTTAGTTGGACTTGGGATATTTCTATATTGGTTCGGTTATGAAGTGACTTCGGGCAAACACAAGTCTGACCCAAAAGATAAATTCTTTCCACTTCTCGGTAGGAATATCGATTATGTTATAGGGGTAGCAGGCATTCCTATGGGAATAGGTATGTTCTTGCTGGCTTTTGGAGTCTGGGCAGGATTAATGTTTTTTAACTACATTGCAGCTGCATTTGTGCTGTTTGGTGTTGTAAGGGCATATCTACCACCAGAGCAATATGGGCCCGCTTGGTACAGAAATAAAAAATCCATAAAATCAAAAAAGGGTAGTAGGTCTAAAAAACGTAAAAAGTAGCCTATTTGTGCTAAAATAACCTGATAATGAAGAAAATAACTAAAAAGTTAGTCGCCTCACGGTTAGCTAAAAAAGTACAAAAACTTCTAAAAAATAATGATATTACTGTAATTATAGTAACCGGAAGCGTCGGAAAGACTAGTACAAAGGTTGCAATAGGCAAGCTTCTGAGCTCGGAACATCAGGTTCAGTTCAGCGAAGATAGTTATAATACAGACATCGGATTGCCTCTAAGCTTCTTCGGACTAAAAGCACCCTCACCCCTATGGGATCCTTTGGCCTGGAAAAGAATATTCCAAAAAATAGACGCTACATCTAAATACTATCCTTACGACGTTGTTGTGCTTGAAATGGCAGATGATGAGCTCGAAGACATGCTAAAGTTATTAAAATTTATCAAGCCTAAGTACGGAGTTATAACCGGCATAGCACCTGTGCACATGGAAAGAATGATTTCTATGAATAAGGTGGTTAGAGACAATTGGGAAATTGCAAAGACTTCAGATGTGGTTTTTTATAACACAGAAAATGAAGATCTATATAAATTAGCCAGCAAATCTAAAAAGTCCATCGGCTTTGGTATGAACAAAGG
Source organism: Candidatus Saccharimonadia bacterium (assembly GCA_044233405.1). Taxonomy (GTDB): domain Bacteria; phylum Patescibacteriota; class Saccharimonadia; order CAILAD01; family BJGX01; genus BJGX01. Next base: position 5,118 of record JBIIKB010000005.1, read on the forward strand.
TAAGTTAAAGTTTAGTAATATAAAAAGAAGTACCAAGGGTTATTTAGAGGGAAATATGAATTTAGCTGGATCTAAAATAGATGTCAAAACTAAAATGATAGGTAAGCACAATTTGAATAGTCTATTAGCGGCAGCGGGAGTCGCCCAGGCTATGGGTATGAACGAGAAAGACATCGCCAAGGGCGTATCAAGCATAGCTGGGGTTAATGGTAGGATGAAGCTACTAAAGGGCAAAAACGGAAGTCAGATAATCGATGATAGCTACAACTCAAGCCCAGATGCAGTTATATCTGCCCTCTCTGTATTGAAAGAATTTAGTTCTAAAAATAAAATTGCTGTTTTAGGCAATATGAATGAGCTAGGTGATGAATCCAAAGATGCGCATTACAAAATAGGTAAGGCAGCTGCTACAGTGGCCGATATGTTAATAGTCATTGGTAAAGACGCCGAAATATACACCGTGTCAGGGGCAAAGGATGCAGGGATGAATCCAGATAATATTAAAATATTTAAAACCCCATATGAAATAGGCCATTTTCTTAAAAGAATTACAGAAAAGGGAGATTTAGTATTAGTTAAGGGCTCGCAAAATGGCGTATTTTCCGAAGAAGTAGTTAGGATACTATTGGACCCCAGTTTGGATGCAAAAGATTATGTTGTCCGCCAAAGCAAAGGTTGGAAACGTAAAAAGCGAAAGGCCTTTGGTCTTTAATGCTCGATTACAAAAAAACGATCGTATATTTTCGTGATCAATGGGTGCCTTTTAATGAAGCTAATTTAAGCATTGCAAGCTCCCCGGTGCTATATGGGCTAAGCGTCTATACTGTTTTTAATGCAATCTGGAATGAAGATAAGAAAGAGCTAAATGTATTTAGGCTTAAAGATCATTACAATCGTCTTTGTAACTCGGCTAGTATTATGGACTTTGAGAACTTCGAAGATAAATATTCCTATGAAGAATTTGAAAAAATAATGAAAGAACTCTTACATAAAAACAAAGTTCAAGAAAATGCTTTGGTTAGAGTTACTTTATTTATTGATGAGCTAGTGGCCGGAACCAAAATTAATGGCCTCAAAAATTCTATGAGTGCCTATGTGTATCCTATGGGAGAGATACTTCCAAAGTCGGGGGTAAATGTTTGTGTAAGTAGCTGGACACGGGCATCGGATAATATGATTCCGGCTAGAGCCAAAGTTAATGGCCAGTATGTTAATGCCAGCCTTATGAAAAATGAAGCATTGCAAAATGGCTATGATGAAGCGATTGCTTTAGACGCGTCTGGCCATGTTAGTGAAGGTACCGTTGCAAACTTATTTATAATACGTGATGGTAAGCTAATTACTCCAGACATGGCTACCGACATATTAGAGGGTATTACCCGAAGCAGTATTATTGAAATTGCAAATGAACTTGGTATAGAACACGAACAGCGCACAATTGATCGTACTGAACTATATATTGCCGATGAAGCTTTTTTGTGCGGAAGCTCAGCTAATGTTACTCCAATATTAAGTATAGATAAGCGCAAAGTTGGAAATGGTAAGATTGGAAAAATTACAAAAATGATCTCTGATGAATATTCAAAAATTCAAAAGTGTGAAAATCCTAGATTTGCAAAGTGGATTATAAAAGTTTAATATATGGCTATGTTTAAATTAAATCTTAACCTCCTGCTCAAATTATTACTGCCCAAGGCGGTTAGGTTTTATTTGGCCTAAACCAATAAAGTATCATTACTTAACCGCCTGAAAGGGCGGTTTTTGTTTTGTCTGGTCGGCTTATGAAATTCGTAAGTCGTTAAACAATACAAGAGGGTGGCGCATGGATGAAGACTGGGATCTAAATTCTCCCTATCGAGTCAAGCATGAAATCTCACTACAAAATTACTGCATTAAAGCTATTTGTGTAAATCCCCAAGCAGAAAGCGCGAATCATTTTAACGTCCCTAGTGCAATACCTGCTTATTCTGCGAAATACCCTGATGGTAAATTGCCATACGCCTAGCTTTTGTTTCTTGTGGGTTGATCAATATGATCCCCACAAGAAACTATTATCTAAACAATAAACTAATTTGGTACAATTAACCTATGAATAAATACGATCCAGTTAAAACAGAAGCCAAATGGACCAAGATTTGGCATCAAACAAATTTAAATAAGACCCCTGAAGAAGTGAAAGATAAATTTTATAACTTAGTTATGTTTCCTTATCCATCAGGAAATCTTCATATCGGGCATTGGTATAATTTTGCACCAGCCGACACGCTGGGCCGTTTCTCTAAAATGCACGGCAAAGATGTACTTGAGCCATTCGGGTACGATTCATTTGGATTGCCAGCTGAAAATGCCGCAATCGAACGAGGCCTCATGGCCGATAAATGGACCGATCAAAATATTGCAGATATGACACTGCAAATGAATAAGATAGGTGCAATGTATGATTGGGACAAGACCTTAAAGACTAGTGACCCAAATTATTACAAATGGACTCAGTGGATGTTTCTTAAATTATTCCAAGATAAAAAGGCTTACCAGAAGGATGGGTTAGTTAATTGGTGCCCTAATGATAAAACAGTTTTAGCCAACGAACAGGTTGTGAATGGCGAGTGTGATCGATGTGGAACTGCAGTTGAGCGTAAAAATTTAAAACAGTGGTATTTCAAAACCACAGCATTTGCAGATGCATTAATCGACGATTTAGATTCGATTGATTGGCCAGACAAAATAAAAGAAATGCAACGAAATTGGATTGGCCGAAGTGTTGGCGCTCATATTAATTTTGCAATCGATGGAAGTAATGAAAAGCTGCAAGTATACACTACCCGTCCAGATACAATTTATGGTGTGACTTTTATGGTGGTTGCACCTGAGCACCCTTTGGTTGGTGAAATCACTTCCGAAGATCAGTCTGAAGAAGTCAATAATTACATTGCAGAAGTTGGTGCTAAAACTAATATTGATCGCATGGAAACTAAGGAAAAAACAGGTGTGTTTACAGGGGCATATGCGGTAAACCCTGCAACTAATCAAAATGTTCCGATTTGGATTAGTGAATATGTACTAATGGAATACGGCACTGGTGCAATTATGTCTGTACCTGCACATGACGAGCGCGACTACGAATTTGCCAAAAAGTTTGGCCTTGAAATAACTCAAGTAATAGAAGGTGGAAGCATCGAAGGTCAAGCACATGTCTCAAGTGGTAAGTTGATAAATTCTGGTGAATTTGATGGCATGGATAGTGATGAAGCTAAGCAAAAAATTACCACTTGGCTGGAATCTAAAAACATTGGCCAAAAACAAACTAACTACCGTTTGCGCGATTGGTTAATTAGTCGTCAACGCTATTGGGGTACACCAATTCCAATAATTCACTGCGATAACTGCGGAGTAGTAGCTGTGCCAGAAAAAGACCTTCCAGTTGTTTTGCCTCTGGATCAAAAATTTGGCAAAGATGGCCGAAGTCCGCTACTGGACAATGAATATTTTTTAAATGTTAAATGCCCAGACTGTGGTGATGATGCTAAACGCGAGACTGACACCATGGACACTTTTGTAGACAGCAGTTGGTATTTCTTGCGTTATCCAAATCCTCAATACCTAGACGGTCCTTTTGATCCAGTTGCTGTTAAACGGTGGTTGCCAGTAGATAGATATATTGGTGGTGCAGAGCATGCAGTGTTGCATTTAATGTACGCGCGTTTCTTTACTAAGTTTTTGCATTCAAAGGGACACCTCGATTTTAATGAGCCATTTACTAAGCTTATTAATCAAGGAATGATCGATGGGCCAGATGGAAAGAAAATGAGCAAATCAAAAGGCAATGTAATAAACCCAGATGATTATGTTGATAAATATGGAGCTGACTCAGTTCGAATGTATTTAATGTTTATGGGCCCGTATGAAGATGGTGGACCTTGGGATCCAAAACGGTTCGAAGGAACTCATCGTTTTGTAAACAAAATATGGGATATGATTACATCTTCATATTCCGAAATTAATGTAGATTCTGCAGTTGAGGCAGAGCTGGAATCGAAATTACATAAACTAATTAAAAAAGTTACCGAAGATGTACCAAATGTAAGGTTTAATACCGCCATTGCATCAATGATGGAATTTGTTAATTATGCAAGTTCAGTCAAATTAAAAGGTGAGGTTTCCGCTAATCAATGGAATATTGTCGTAAATACTTTTACAAAAGTTCTGGCGCCATTCGCACCCTTCTTGGCCGAAGAGCTATGGGAAAAGCTTGGTAATCACGAAAGCGTTCATGCCCAAGCTTGGCCACTTTATGATGAAAATCTGCTCAAGGATGATGTCTTAACAATTATTATTCAGATTAACGGAAAATTGCGAGATGAGTTTTTGGTAAATTCCGAAGACGCATTTTACCAAGATGAATTAGAGAGAATGGCAAAAGAAAAATTAGGTGACAAATTAGCTGGAATGGAAGTTATTAAGACTGTTGTAGTACCAGGTAAGCTTGTAAACTTTGTAGTACGATAACCTTGCCAAAACGCTCAAAATTTGATATAGTATCTAACGAAGATATGCCTTGTGCAATCTAGGTTAACACCAATTTTCTCGTTAATCTAAACAAATAAATAACTCTTAAAAAGCACTTCGCATTAAGCAATATTGGCTTATATCTTCTCTAACCGAAAGGAGAGAAAATGGCAGTACCTAAGAAACGCCGAACCTCATCTACTCGTGGCCAAAGACGTAACCACGACAGCCTTCAGGCTGTATCATTGGTAGTTGAAAAAAGTAGTGGACAAAACGTCCCTAGACGATTACATAAAGCAGCTAGTCTTGGATTAGCAAAAACCAGAAAGGCCTAATAGTGGCATCTAATCGACATCTCTGTAGGATTATCGCATTACAAAGCTTATACGAATACGACTTTCGTAACAGCTTAGATATTGATGAGCTTACTACTGATATCGATGAAGTTTTAAACAGAAACATAGATATTTACAAGGATGCAGTCGATGAAGCTGATTTCATTAAGGACTTGGCGACTGGAACTATTAAAAATCAAGAAAAAATAGATTCCATGATTACGCCAGCTGCACCTGAGTGGCCACTTGATCAGATTGCCAAGATTGATCGAGCAATACTCAGAATGAGTATCTATGAACTATTAATTAAAAAAGATGTGCCACCAAAGGTGGCAATCAATGAAGCCGTTGAATTGGCAAAGGAATTTGGAGGAGAAAACTCCAGCAAGTTCATCAATGGTGTGTTAGGAACAATTTTTAGACAAAGCGATTTATATGATCCAAAAGAAGACAAACGAGCAAACCAGCCCGAAGAAGGCTCAAAACAAGACTCGTCAAAATCACAAGAGTAAAAACCATCGCGCCAAAGCAGTTAAAGAATATACTGCCGGAGGTGTTGTTTTTCGTATTAAAGAAGGCCAGCTTGAGTTTTTGCTACTCCAGGATGTAAAAGGCCGCTGGAGTATTCCAAAGGGCCATGTTGAGAGTGGCGAAACCTTAGAACAAACTGCAATTCGTGAAATTGGCGAAGAAACTGGTCTTATGAATATCAAAATTATTGATAAGCTTGATAAAATTCACTTCTTTTATAGAATGAACGGCAAACTTATATTTATGACTACCTTTGTTTTCTTGATGGAGTCTATAGATTTAGATGAAACCTTAATGCCTGAAAAATCTGAAGGCATTGTAGATGTAAGCTGGTTTGACGAGCAGGCCGCACTAAGGGCTATCGAATACAAGGCGACCAAGGTATTATTAGAGGAGGGCGCAAAACGCGTAAAGAAAGCATATGGTATTCAATAAAGCAGAAATAGAAAAAATCATTGGAGTAACTTTTAAGAGTGAAGATCTTATAAAGACCGCTTGCACTCATCGAAGTTATCTCAACGAACACAAATCTACTGTCAAAGAGCACAATGAGCGTTTGGAATTCTTGGGCGATGCTGTTTTAGAGCTAGTAGTAACAGATTTTTTGTATCTTAGTTATCCAAAAAAACCTGAAGGAGAGCTGACTAGCTGGCGTGCTGCATTAGTGAAGACCGAAAGCCTTGCAGAACTTGCAGATGAGCTTAATGTAGGTCAATTTTTGCTTATGAGCAGAGGAGAAGCCAAGAGTGGTGGCCGAACCCGTATGGCTCTTTTGGCAAATATGGTTGAAGCCATAATTGGTGCAATTTACTTGGATCAAGGCTACGACGTTGCGGCAGAATTTATACAAAAAAATATCAAC
>JBIIKB010000067.1:0-3389 GCA_044233405.1 Candidatus Saccharimonadia bacterium
CTGTCTGAATTTGTCCATCACGCAAAAATAGCCGCTCTCCCTTTTTAACTTGCTTAGAAAAATCGTGCTGAATAGGAAGCATTTCGGAAGACAAATTTTCGCCGTGCTTAAATCTTAATGTCTGTCCAGCTTTTATTTCAATTCCACCTGTCGGAAGTTTGCCAAGTCTTATCTTTGGACCAGGCAAATCTTGTATTATTGCAACGGAACGATCTAGCTTTTTTGCTTCTTTTCTAACTTTTTCTGCTATATCGCAATGCCACTTATGAGTATTGTGGCTAAAGTTTAATCTAATACCATTAACGCCAGATTTTAAAAGCAAATCTATTTTTTCCTGGCTAGCAGGCCCAATAGTCGCGATTATCTTAGTTTTTTTATATTTTCGGGCGTCTATTTCTTCATGAGGCATATGTATAATTGTAATGCTTTTTACTCATACGTAAAAGCTTTGAAGACAATTCTATTGTATTAATTTATTACTTTTTACCAAATAGTTTACCAAAAAATCCGGGCTTCTTTGCTGGTGGAGTAATAACAGCTTCATTTTGACTAGGCATTGCCTGAGTATCTGTAGGTGCCTGATCAGTCTGTATTTCCTGAGTTTGTGGAGCCGCTTCGGACTGAACTTGGGCTGGTGGTTTTTCTAATTCACTCGGACTAAGCTTAAAAACATTTGCTTCTCCAGTCGCTCGACTGTTAATTCCCGGCACCTGCTTAAAGCCTTTTGAGGTGGGTGGCTTGATGTCCATTCCTTTCGGAAGATCGCTTGAAGCTTCTGCCTGCTGAGCGAGTAATTTTTGTTTTTCAGCTTGTGCAGCTTGCGTAGCAGCCTCATGGCCTTTTGGCCGCAAATCTAAAGTCTCTTTTGATGATGGATTAAAATTTTCCATTGTTGGCTGAATGTTTGTCATAATTCCCCCATAATTCTCTAATGCTTATAATTTATACACTCTTTCGCCTATCATGTCCAATTTACAGGTTGAAACAACAGCATAAATATGTTAGAATTGTATGGTTATTTTATAAGAAAACAGTTGATGGTCCCATCGTCTAGGGGTTAGGACACCAGGTTTTCATCCTGGCAACAGGGGTTCGAATCCCCTTGGGATCACCAACTGTTTTTTGTTTGGAAAAAATCTGCTGTCCTTAGGACTCACAATCTAGAGTTTTCATCCTGGCAACAGGGGTTCGAATCCCCTTGGGATCACCAACTGTTTTTTGTTTAGCAAAATATATTCATTAACTGCTAAGTGCTACAATACTCTTATGATTATAAAAAAGCTCGATAAGCTTGCAACTAACAAGATACGAAAAGATGCCCTAGACATCGTCGAGGCAGGATATGAGTCCATAAGTATAGCTAGCCTGATTGGAAAAGACCTATCTTTCGAGCAAAATATTTTAAGCATTGAGGATAAAAAATATGATTTTAAGAAGTTTAAAAATATATTTGTTGTTGCAATTGGAAAAGGAAGCGGGCTGATTGCACAAAAACTTGAAAGTTTAATAGGGCCAGAAACCATTAAAGCCGGTGTATCAATAGATTTGAAACATCGAAAATTAAAAAAAATAAAAGTATTTGCAGGCACACACCCCCTGCCTTCCGAAAGAAATATTTTAGCCACAAAAAAACTTATCAAAACTCTTAGGGAGGCAAAAGCAAAAGATCTAGTTATTGCAATTGTTTGCGGAGGCGGAAGCTCCTTAGCTTGCCTGCCTGCCAAAAACAACACATGCACAGACCTTAGGACTGTGAGCAATCATATGCTAAAAAATGGTGCTACTATTCAAGAGCTAAATATTGTTCGTAAACACATTAGCAGCATACATGGTGGCAACATGGCAAAATACGCCTATCCGGCATCTGTGCTAGGGCTAGTAATTTCAGACGTGCCAGGAGATGACATCGATATTGTCGCATCGGGCCCCATAAGTAAAGATAAGTCTAGCTTAAAGCAGGCCACGGAAATTGCTAATAAATTCGATCTATTAAATATAAAGCTATCTGAAACCCCAAAAGATGATAAGTATTTTAAAAAAGTTAATAAAGTTATCCTAGCTTCAGGTTCTACCACGCTCGAGGCAATGAGTAAAAAAGCCAAGGAAATTGGCTACAATCCCGTAATATACTCTGACAACTTAAGCGGTCTTGCATGCGAAATTGGACCCAAAATGGCTGGTTCAGTAAAAAAAGGCCAAGCACTATTGGCTTGCGGTGAAACAACCGTAATTGTAAAAAAACCCGGCAAGGGCGGTAGAAATCAAGACTTGGCACTGTCTGCTTTGCCATTTTTAAAACCTAAATCAGCAATAGTATCGGCCGCTAGTGACGGCAAAGACAATATAGACATTGCAGGAGCAATCACAGATACAGAAAGTTTAAAGCTAAAAAATAATAATGCAACCGAGGCCGTAGAAGACAACCAAAGCTATAAGACTTTAAAATCTATAAATGGCGTTTTCAATATTAATAAAATTACTGCAAATGTATCTGATTTTATTGTAGTATTGAGAGAAGGATAATTCTTATGTCAAAGATAATTGCTTTTTTTGAAGTTTCAGCAAAAGAAAAGGCTTCTTTTGAAAGATATTTTCATGGGCCTAAATTTAAGCTGTTAATATTTGATAAGTCGATTGAAGAAATACCTGCATACGAATACAAAGAGGCGGAAATTATTAGTGTATTTAACACTAGCAAAATAGACGCTCCGGTAATTTCAAATATGCCAAAATTGAAGTTTATTGCAGTTAGAGCAACCGGATACGACAATATTGATCTTAAGGCTTGTAAAAATAAGGGCGTCGCTGTAAGCAACGTACCGGGTTATGGCAAAACCACTGTGGCTGAATACGCAATAATGCTAATTTTAATGCTTTTTCATAAAATGCCCGCAGTAATGGAGTCGGTAGAGACTGGAAGAGTTAACTATAAAAAACTAACTGGCAATGAGTTAAGTGGCAAAACTCTTGGAATTATTGGAGCAGGAAGAGTTGGCACTTCTGTAGCCAAAATTGCGACTGCAATGGGAATGCATGTAATTGCCTATGATCCATATCCTAACGAAGAAGCCTCGCAAAAAATTGGCTTTAGCTATGTTTCGTTAAATGAGCTATTAAAAGGCGCAGACGTTTTAACTATCCATGCTACTCTCAACCCAACATCGAAGCACATGATTAATAAGTCTACACTCGAAATGATGAAAGATGACGCAATTCTTATTAACACTGCACGTGGTCCAATAGTAAATACATTAGATTTGGTAGATGCGCTAAAGAATAATCATATTAGGGGCGCCGGGCTTGACTGCATCGAGGGTGAAGGAACTATAGACATTGATACTGAAGCAGAGCTGCTATTTAAAGGTGAGGATAATCTATATAATCTGGCC
>JBIIKB010000004.1:0-12877 GCA_044233405.1 Candidatus Saccharimonadia bacterium
AAAGAAAAAGCCACACTACGTCGTTGTAGTGTGGCCGGAGCCGATGTAATCGACTCAGTTGAGCTTGTTGGGGGTGAAGCGCTCCTGATCCAGAATATTTCGAAGATCTCTCTCCGACTTCAGCTCCTCGATCTGCTTCTTCATCTCATTGTACATGTAGCCAACGCCGGCGATGATGCCGATGACGACAGATACCAGTGGAGAAACCTCCCAGAAGGATTCCAGCGACTTGTCCGAGATCAGGCCGAACGTGTGGCCTGCTACGAAGACGATCGCGATCATCCCCATCGTGAAGACCATCGTGAAGGCGTACACGCTGAACGCCCGACGCTTCACGCCCCACCTGCTGTCTCCGGTTACGATGTCATACATATAAGCACCTCCAGTGCTCAGTGTAACCAACCTGGTTACGGATTGAAATTATACTACATATGGTTACTTTTGTCAATAATTATTATCCAAAATAAAACAGCTTTATCACACATAGCGATAAAGCTGCAGTACTGCTCAGTCTCTCAGTGAGATCACAAAGAGGATAAGCCAGCAGCAAGCGATAATACCAGAGTGGAGCCAGATTGGCTCAAAGGCTGATGTGTGAAGTATGAATTTGTACTTCACAAAAGTGAGAGTTACGAAGATCAGCAAGAACAAGTAGAACATTCTGAACTTGTAGCTCTTTTCGAGCCATCCGGGACTGCGATAGAAAACAACCCCTTCTGAGGTATTATCGACTTCTGACTCATTTCTAGTCTCGATTCGGTAGCGCCTCGTCTGACTCTTTGTTAGTGCGACTACAACAAGCACTGCAATTAGGCTTATTAGCGCATTGATCAAGATTGAAATGTCACTCCTCATAAGCTCCTGAAAGCTCATGTTTCCTCCAGATCGACTAGGGTGCAGGTGCGCCTATTCTACAGTAATTTAGTTTTTTTGTCAATAAATAATTACAGTTTATTAAAGCATTTTACTTATTAAAATTATGATGCTAATGTTAAAAAATGGAAATAACACTAACCACACCAGCTCTGCTTTTCCCGGCTATCTCCTTGCTACTTCTAGCATTTACTAATCGCTATATTACAGTGGCAAATGTCATAAGAACTCTTAAAAACCAATTTGATAAGGGAGATCGTAGTGACAATCTAGATTTACAGCTTAAATCTCTTTATGGGCGTATTGAAATTATTCGCTATATGCAACAGTTTGGTATTGGTTCACTACTTTTTGCATCACTATCAATGTTTTTAATATTTGCTAATTTGCAGTTACTAGGAAAATTGTCGTTTGGTATATCTCTAATATTACTTATTGCTAGTATGTTTCTTTCACTTCATGAAACGACACTATCAAATAAGGCCATAGAGCTGGAAATAAAGACTATTTTGGATAAAGAAAAGCACAAAAAATAATCATTCATTATGAACATATTTAAACGAGTAATTCGATATTACAGAAAACACAAATACGAATACTTATTCGCTTGGGGTGCAAATATTAAAGGGGAGATGTTTGAGGCAATTATCGGCAGAAAGCCGGAGTTAATATCAAATCTAGTACTAAATGATTACGAGCTATGTATTCAAACCCTACAAGATATCCCAACAGCCAAACCAAATCCGAGAGCAATATTACAAAAAGCCTGGGGTGATAACTTCAAAAGTTATGCAATTCGCAAGCGCCAAGGCAAAAGCGTTGCCGGTGCATTATATAAAATTACAAGTTATGAACGTAAAATGGTCGACGCCTGGGAGTTAGTTCCAGAAGGCTGGTTTGTATCAAAAGTAGTAACTATTCAAAATAGTGAAGGTAGAGAGTTTAAGGCACATACTCAAGTATTGCCTCCTAGTCATGATAGTGGCAAAGCGGTTGATGGAATTAATTACGAACCATGGATAGTGCCTAAAGAGCAATTGTTAAGAATTGCACGAACGGACTCCAAAAGATACCCGAGCTATGTCTACTAGAAATATTATTAATTAGGGTATAATTCAATCAATGAAAGACACGACAAATTACAATGATGCCATAAAAAGCACCGAGGCTCTGCGCGAATCTTATGGTAATGAATTAAAAAACGACGCCATAAAAGTCTTAGATTACTATAACGAGCTAATTAAGCTTGCGGACACAAATAAATTAACTCAAAGAGAAGCCTGTTATTTAATTGCCGACACCATGTGGTATACAGTGGTAGATAAAAGCCCAGGCCTAGAAGCAATTGCAGGAGATGCCGGCGAACTAGAACTGCCCGATGAACACGTTGATGGCGACAGGGCGGAGCGCTGGGCAAGGTTAAAAACTTGGATTCAAGAAGAAATCAATGATTTAAATTGTTAATTATTCAGGTCGCCTTATGCCCAGAACTCTAGCTATATCATGCTCAATTTCTTTACGATATTTTGTATAGTCGGCTGCTTTAGGATTTTCTTCAACTCTACGAATTTCCTCCTGAAGATACTCGCAAAACATAACTATTGTTCCGTTTTCTTCATCTGCATATTTCCAAATTAAATTTGCCATATCTAATACTTTCCTTAGTTGCTCTAAATTGTCCTTGTCATTATCTATTATCTGAAAGGCAATATCGCAAAAATTTAACTGTGAAAAGTTGTCTATTAACATTATGTAACCAAATAAAAAGAGCCAGTTTTTAGACTTGACTCAGGTCCTTCAATTTATCAATTTTTTCTTTAATTAAAACAAATATTGCCTGCTGGTGCTCTAGGTCTTTTTCTGTCTCTAGGCTTGCGCCCAACTCAGCAATCTCTTCAAGAATAGGGTATTTTACAAACAAAGGCTCAATTCCTTCAGCAGCAATTGTGCAGCCAACTATTTTGCTGCCCAAATCATTAAGATTTGCCAAATTATCTTCTAAGAATATGTTATCAAGCTTATTAATAATGATTTTGATATCTTGCATTTTGCTATTGGGCCGTTTTATACCCAATACTCTCGCGATATCCTGCTCAATTTCTTTACGATATTTTGTGTAATCGGCTGCTTTTGGGTTTTTCTCAACTCTACGAATCTCTTCGTATAAATATTCGCAAAATATATAAATTGTACCGTTATTATGATCTGAATATTTTTTAACGAGTTCTGCAGCTTCCAATAATGTTTTTAGCTGCCCTAAATTATCCTTATCATTATCTATTATCTGAAAGGCAATATCGCAAAAATTTAACTGTGAGAAGTTGTCTATTAGCATGCTTACATCTTATACAAAAAATGAGGCAGTTTAAAGACCTGCCTCAAGTCTTATTTATTCAGATCCAGGGCCTGTATAGTGACCTCGGTCTGTACCATTATCGTTTGGGCCTTCTCCAGAGCCATAGTGATCATGCTCGGTGCTTTTTCTAAATTCTTTTTCTTCTTTAAGGCCATCTGCCAGATAAGTTTCGCCTTCGCGTCCTTCTATGCCTAGGGCAAAAGTCACCGGCCCACCATCAATTGTCCCATACTGTACCTCAGGGAACTTGCTTCGATGGTGATTTTGCTTCTTTTGTTGGTCGGTGTAATTATGACTTCCGTGCTCTTCGTGCGGTTCGCGCGCATAAGTCACTTTGCCGCTAGCACTTAGTACATAATGCCCATGCCCTTCGCCGTCGGGCTGGCCGATGCCACCAAAGTAGATATTGTAATTACCATCTTTGTCTTGCTTAACCCATACGTTGTCTACGTATTGCGACGGCACTCCAGCCTGAACAGCAATGGCTCTGTTATCTGCCCTGCGTTTAGCTGAATCTGCTTTGACTTTTTCAAGACGGCTCTTAAAAGCATCCTTTGCGATATCAAATTCTTTTTTAGCTTGCCGGAAGTCATCCCTGGCTCGCTCGTGTTTTGCTTTAGCTATTTCAAATTCACGCTTAGCATCAGCAAATCTGCTTTTAGCATCCTGGAAGGGTGCTTTATAGCGTTCAAATTCCGTTTTCGCGGAACGTATTTGGTCCACCAACCCGCGCCGCTCGTTTGTGCAGCGCTGCGCTTCGGCTTTGTAGCTATGGCCTTCATCGGCATAACGACGCGCCGCTGCGCCGTCTCGGCTGCTGTGCGCCGAAGATGCATTATCGAAAGCCCGCTTCATGTTTTGGTAAGCCTGCTCTTGCTGACTCTTAAGGCTATCAATCCGCGAGCCTAAGCTCGAACGAACACTTTGGTATCGTTCCCAAGCACTGTTTTGCGCTTCATAGGCTCGTTGCTTTTCATCGTAAGCAGCATTCATTCTATCTTTTGCTGCTGAACGCTCTTTCCAGGCGCTATCTTGAACTTCATAAGCACGCTGTTTGGCGTGGTACTTTTCGTCCTGCACAGATTTGAGCCTATCTAGCTCGGAATCTCTACCCATCTTTACCTCGCAAGGTGCTTCGTGCTTAATTGCACGGTTGTATTTTTTATACCATAACTTCAAGCATTTAAATAGCACGATTATCAAAACAGCTTCACGACCAATAGCTAGTAGCTTAAAAGAGCTTAAGCTATAATAAATTCATGCCTGAAACAATCGAAAACAGCGAATTAACTAGCCCGCCCAAAAAGACCATTTATAATGAGCTTGAGAAAATTGGCCAAAAAACTAAGCAGGAAATACAAACCAATATAGACTTGGTAGATTTATATACATTCTACAGCCCTGAAGATATTCAGTCCCAGCCCATAAGCGATGAGCTTCGTGATCTTTTACTAAGTCCAGATACTTTAAACGAAAACCTTCAGGCGCTCAGAGCTCAGCAAGAAAGTTCTGGCGGGCCAATCGCAGAAGAAGCAAGCGAACTTTTAAGTGAGTACGAAGATTATGTCTCTAATTTAAAACGAGTAAGAAGCTTACAAAAGGGTGAAATACGAAAAGCCATGCAAGAGCAGTCAGGCAGTAACGAAACTGACCGAAGAAGGGCTTTTTTAGAAACTGTTGCCTATAGTAGTGCGGTTGGTGAGATGATAATCAATCGGTTCAAAGATCAAGCATCTCTACCGCCCCGCGAAGTAGAGGCAGAGCAAATAAAAAAAGCATGTGAATCGCGCGAAACATTTGTAAATGCCATTAAAAATTTAGCAATCAGTGAGCCGAAACTTTTGGCCTACAATTTAGATATGTATCGAAAAATGTTTGCTACCCAAGAGATTCAAGAAATAGCAGATACAATCCTCGAAAAAGATATCACATACATGTTGGGTCTAAAATCGGTTCAAGAAATATTAATTTTAATACCAGAGGACGAAAGGCAAGAAAAGGCTGCCAGACTATTCGCAAACTTCGGAAAAGACCACCTGACCAGTCTTACGGTAGATAAGTTCATTGATTGTTCAGAAATTATTGGCGAAGAAAAATCAAAAGAACTTGCCGTACAGGCCTTGGCTGGAACAGATATCAGAACATTTGAAGTCAAGAAACTTATCGATGCAGGTTTATTAACCACCGAACAGGTTGAGTCAGCTGTAGCCTCCAAAACAAATCAGGGTGGTGAGGAAGTTTTAAAAAATGTTAAGCAATTAATAAATTTTTCGGAGCATGGGTTAATAAGCGAAGAGTCGATGCCCTTAAGGCCATTAATAGAAAAAATGATCATAGATTCACTCCCGGCTCTTATCGATAATTCTCACGAAATGCTAAAGCTCGAAGCTTTTTTGGGACCCGAGAAAACCAAAGAAATACATAAGCTACTATTCAACCTGGACCCCATCCAATACCAATTGGTCTATGGCGTTGAAGACAGAGAGGACTATTTAGATGAATCCAGTCTAGACATTGTATGCGAGTTAATCAAAAACAAGCTCGACCTAGACCCACATCAAGATTACTTGCTATGCGAAACACTCATGGGCAACCCAAATATTAGCATTGAAGACAAAAGAGCATGGCTTCAGTATTACATCAGCAAAAGAAGCTCATTTTTGTATGATGTTCTTTCCGACGGCAGTCCTAATAGTGCTGAAGTAATTAAGTCCACTTACAGAGCTGACGAAATAGGTGATATGCTTCAGGAGTATTTGTTGCAAGAAAGAGACTGCACACTAATTGCACTTGCCGATGTAATAAATTACATCCCAGAAAACGACAGAGAGGAGGTAATCAACAGCTTCATTCAATCCAGAGAAGATTTTAGTTTTGTGAGTCAGTTCAGCCAAATTACTACAGATAAAGCTGAAGACTTCTTTGGCCCCCACCTCAATAAAGACAAATTAGAAACTCAAATCGATTTATTCTTAAAAACTTTGCCTGACAAAAACACTTTATATATTGGCTGGTTCGAACTTGAATCTATCAATGATATGTATGGTATACAAAAGGCTAGGCAAGTAATAAATGCTTTATTAGAAAGTCATCCCGAAAAACTAACTGGTGAACTCGAATTTATTTCTAAAAATTTAACCGCCGAAGAATACAGAAATATTCTTTTAAACTTAATGAATAATAAGTTTGCTGCAAAAGAACTTATTAATCGTGTAAAGTTTAATGGCAAGATAGATGGTAATTTTGAATGGCCAAGTACGGTCGATAAAGAAACAACTAGAAATTTTCTTATCAATAACTATCTCGAACACTCAGTGTCATTCGTTCATGAACTTATCAGCGGTAATATTAATAAATTTTTTAGTCAAGAAGAAATTTATTCAATGATAGATCAGCTAGCAATTTGCCACCCAGCGGTACTGCTAGACAATATCGAATTATTATCTCAAGAGTTTCCGAAAGTTTCGTCTGAATACATAATTCAAAAGTCACAAAACGATGAAATCAGAAGCCTGTTGGCCCCCAAGACATCTGCAGAAATAATTAAAAAGCTTACGGCGAACAAAGGCCCACTGACGGATGATATTCAGCTCAAACAAGGGGAGGATCTAGATTCCAGGCTAACCACTATCAGACAAAAGCTCAGCCCAGAATCAGTTAAGCATTTGGCTGAGATAGTTAATATCTCCGAGGCCTACGAATTAGAAATATGCGATATGCTAGCACTTATTAGCAATACCTCAGACAACCCAAGTGAGGCTATTAATAATCTCCAAGATCGCGAAGAGCTAGAATTATTATTTATTCAAAGTATCTGTAAATCTTTAGGCATCGAGGCCCCAGCAACTGAAGAGCTGATGCAAAATATTAAAAGCCAAGTGCCGCTACTTACAAAGGTCGGAGTTTACTCAGAAGAAATCCAAAAACACCCGAATCTAAAGCCCGTTATAGCCAGCTTTGTTCGTAGTATTATAACTGGCGAGTATCAGCAGTGGCGCTTTGGTGAGCCGACTATCGAAAACTTAACAGAGCTACAAAATTCCGAACTACTTCCTGGCTCGCTAAGTTTAGATCAATATAATTTATGGCAACAAGAACTAGTCACCAGCAAACAAGCAGATAGATCCGAATCGACTGCTAGCTTTATTGGCAATTGCCAAAAAGTTATCGAGGAAAACATTCAGTTCTTAGACATACTTGAGCCTAGCGCCTTAGAGTCCAGCTCAAACCCCCTAGAAATTATCAAATCCAGGGTCAGCAGTTTAGGCGAGAGTATTGGAAGTTTAAATAAAAGTCTCCAAGCTCTTAGGGCTTTAGAGCCATCCGAAATAAACACCCAAGAAATTAATAAAATAACAAGAGAGGTGGCGGCTTTAAAAGCTGAACAAGCCAAAAACCAAATTAGGCTTGCTGTTATGACTATCCAAAATATAAGTGACGAGCTATCGAAATCCCAACAGCCAATTAGCCCGGAGCAATCGGATTTGATCATTAAGGAATCTAAAAAGCAAATTGCCTTACTAACTCGGTTGTTAAAAGACCAAGAAACAAATGGCCTCATAGAACGGCTCAATTACGAAGTCAAAGCCCTAGAATCCAGCCCCGAGGCAGGAGAAAAAATCACAATCAGAGATAGCTCAGATGCAAAAACTACATTCGAGATTGGAGAGCGGCCAGTAGGCTCTTGCCAAAGCTATCGAACAGGGCAATTTAGAGAGTGCCTAATGTCTTACTTTAATCAAAACACCAAAATAATTATTGTCGAAAACGAAAACGGCAAACCACTCGCGCGGGCAGTCTTAAGGCTACTTGATTCGTCGGATGGAAAAGATGACGAATTCAAACCATGTCTATTTTTAGAAACAATCTACTCGGCAGTCGGGCTTGATGCCGTATCAGATTCAATCATTGCTCATGCCACAGCTAAGGCCGAGCAGCTTGGTATTCCACTACTACTATCACCAAAGTCTCAAAATGAGCATGGAGATTTCGTAAGCAATTCTGGCTCCGACGAATTTCAGTTTGTCCCTTCAAGCACTCAGCTAGTCAGCCGCAACTCAAATGCTCCTTACGTATATAGTGATGCTATCGGCTCAAACAACTCTGGCAAATACAAATTATCTGGGCTTGCTAAGGTAGAGAAGGTCCCGGGCTAATTTAGCTAGCTAGCTTTTTGGTATAATATAATCATGAAAATTATCGTCTTTGGTGCTAGTGGCAAAACCGGCCTAGAAGTATGCAAGCTGGCCTCAAAAAAGGGCTACGATGTAATTGGGTTTGATATTCATAAAAACGACCAGCTAAGCGGGCTTAATAACTTCAAATTCATCAAGGGCA
The DNA here is from genome assembly GCA_044233405.1 of Candidatus Saccharimonadia bacterium. Lineage (GTDB taxonomy): Bacteria > Patescibacteriota > Saccharimonadia > CAILAD01 > BJGX01 > BJGX01. Next base: position 8,567 of record JBIIKB010000004.1, read on the forward strand.
GTGTATTAAATGCCGATGAGGTCGATCAATCAATGAGCGGGGCAGATGCCGTTGTCTCCGAGCTTGGGGTTAAAATTGGCAGTAAACTGCCATTACTTTCTGAGGGCAACAAAAACATAGTCTCGGCAATGCACAAACATAAAATAAAGCGCCTCATCACTCAATCAGCTTTTGGTGCTCTAGAATCTTATAAAAAGCTGCCATTTTATTACAAAATAATTCACAAACTCATACTTGGCCCAATGTCTCAAGACAAAAACATCATGGAGCGCGAGCTGCAACAGTCGAATCTCGACTACACGATAATACGCCCAGTTCGACTCACCAATGGTCCAGCCAAAGGCAAGTTCAGAACAGGGGATACCAACCTTAAACTCGGCCTTAACCCTAGAGTCTCCAGAAAAGACGTCGCCTTATTTATTATGGACGAGCTAGAAAATAACCAGTTTATCAAAAAAGCCGTTACAATAACTTATTAATAAAACCCGCATTTTTTACTCAATACAGTTATGCTACAATTATCATATGGAAGCATTCTTTACCCTCGGGCCGTTGGTCTTGGCAGTATTAACAGCTTTAGTAATTACACTCTACAGCTGGAATAAACTACGAGTTCTAAGCTACATCACCCTTGCCTGGGTTGGCGTCAGTTTGGCGGTGGGACAAATTAATTTCTTTTCGCCACTTTTTAGTTGGCAAAGCCCTGATCTCTTGGGATTTATGATTTTCGGGACACTTGCCTTTACCCCGGCAGGCTTACTGTTATACATGTCTTACCGAAATGCTAAATTCAAAAAATTCTTAGCAAAAATACCTACTTCAGTGCTTATTGCCACACAAATATACCGAATTGGTGGAGTGTTTTTGATATTGGCTTACACACAAGGCTCACTGCCATGGAGTGTTGGTTTAGTCTCAGGTGTGCTAGATGTTATTGTGGCAATCACAGCCATACTTCTAGCTCAGTATCTAGCCCAAGGCAACAAAGTACCCAAGTTAGTATCTGCGTGGGCGTGCCTGTCCTTACTCGATTTTGCATGGGCTATCTTGGTAATTTCAGCATCATTTTTTGGCCTTGTTTCGGTCAGCCCAGTCCTATCTGCAATGGGCAATCCGCCACTACTAATAATTTCGTTATTTGCAATGCCTCTATCAATCTTTATTAGTGTTGTGGTGTTTATGCGTATGCGTTCGAAAAACTCCACCGGGCGGGTCTGATTTGGCAAAAGAAACACTTTAAAATAAAAACCCCGCAAAAAGCGGGGGATAGCTCACCTATAGTAAAGTGGCAATGCAATTGGAACAGAAAAGGGCAAATCAATGCGCTGAAGCTCATATGCGATTTGTGGCGGAGAGGCAGAATCGACACTACCGCAACCAGAACCCAAGGACTTTTGAGATCTGAACTGCACACTACTACTGGGCGTGCTGTTAGCAACTATGTAATAATTACCATCAAGAGCATGAATCCAAGTGTATACAAGGGCAGGGTCAGGTGCCTTGAGATATATTGTACCTGTGCAGTCATTACCAGAGAAACCATAGCTCACCTGATTGTACCTAGCATCGCGAGGATATCTCCCTAGCTCACCAAAACCGTAAGCAACGTTTCTTTTTAGGCTTGGGTTATAAAAAACGCCATCTTGAATTGGCACTCCCAGTTCGACACCATTTGCATCAACCAAGACCGGAACCGGTGAAGTGGTTGTGGTTGTGGTCGTGGATGAACTGGTAGACGTGGAGCTCACAGCAACTTCACTCGTAGTAGTTGATGCGGGTGTAGTTGTAGGTGTGCAACTCACAGAAACCAGTGTGACGGCAAAGGCCGCCAGAAGCATTTGGAATCTTTTCATTTCCCTCCAGGGTTCAGCTGCTTACGCAGAAAGGAGATATGCTATCACTTTTCATAAGTATTTTCAACTCAAAATACAGAAGTTACACTTCTTAAAAATTATTTAATTTTGATTTTTGATCATTAAGGCCTATAGTAAAGTTATGGATGACTACAAATTCGACGGGAAAACCCAAGAAATTATAAATGATATTGTTAGAACATTTGATAAAAATGTTAGAGGTAAAAAACCATCAGTAAATAGCTCTAATTCTGCGCATGATGGTAAGTATGGGCACTGGCTAGAAAGACAAATGGGCATAAAAATAAATTCCAAAAATGAGCCAGACCTTCTAGGTTTTGAAATGAAAAATGACACTAAAACCAAAACTACCTTCGGCGATTGGTCAGCAGACTACTATTTATTCAAAGATCCAAAAGCCAAAATCACTCGTCATCAATTCATGACAATTTTTGGCCAATACAATAAAGACAAAGACAGATATTCTTGGTCCGGCAAACCTTTTCCTAAGTACGGAAAATATAATGACTATGGGCAGATATTAATCATAGACAAGAACAGTAATTTAGTAATAATCTACAACTACCGCAGAGATTCAAGAACAGACAAAGAAAAGATCGTACCAGAGGTATTTAAAAAAAGTGATATTTTACTTGCAAGATGGGATGCGGAAAAAATAAAAAAGAAAGTTGAAAACAAATTCAAAAAACTCGGCTGGTTCAAGTGCACAATGGATAAAAATGGGACATATACTGGCATAGTATTTGCTGGACCCCTAAAATACTCACTATGGCTAGAAATGGTAAAGGAAGGCATTGTTTATCTGGACAGTGGAATGTATTCAGATCTGAACAAGCCAAACATTAGACCTTATTCAAGTTGGCGAGCGGGTAACAAATACTGGGACAGCTTAATAATTAAAAAATATTAGTCAAATATCCCCGTGAGAACTATTTCTCTTGAAATAGCCTCTATGACTGGCACCGCAACGCTATTCCCAAACTGCTTATATGCTTGATTGTCACTAACTGGTATTACGAAGCTGTCGTCATATCCCTGCAGTCTAGCAGCCTCTCTAGGGGTTAATTTTCGAGGATTTTTGTTCTTTTGCTCTATTAATATTTCTGACCCATCCTTATAGTATCTAGCTGAAATTGTACTTGTATAGCTTGAGGCAGAATCGAACATGCTATACCCAAAGCCATTACCTTTTTCTTTGTGCTGTTGTTTTCTTCTCTGGTGCCCAGCCCAAAGTTTGTCTGAGATGGTATATTTTTCATCTACTTCAGTTTCTAATATATCCCCAACAGCAATATCTGCGGCTATTGGCTCAGGATAGTTAAAGCTGTAATCACCCAAAAAACATATAATATAGATTCTCTCCCTGTTCTGTGGCACTCCAAAATCCTTAGCATTCAAAACTTTTGCGTTCACAGTATACCCCATTTCCTCTAAGTTTTGTTTTATAACCTTGAACGTATTACCTCTATCATGTGTGAATAGATTCTTAACATTTTCCAGAAAAAGAACTTTAGGTTTATGTTTTTTTGCTATTCTTGCTATATCAAAAAATAAGGTTCCCCTAGTATCATTAAATCCTTTTTTGTGGCCAGCCATAGAGAAGGGCTGACAGGGAAAGCCAGCTGCAATTAAGTCATGATGTGGTATGTCATTTTCGTCAATTTTAGTAATATCGCCAGAAGGCATGTCATTGTAGTTGGCAAAATATGTCTGACACGCAAATTTATCCCACTCAGAGCTAAAAACTGCCTGCCCACCAACTCTTTCTAGGCCCGTTCTAATGCCGCCAATGCCTGCAAATAAATCGATAAATTTAAATTTTTTTTGAATACTTTTAGTTTTCATTCACCCCTCCATTTCATATCTATAATAACCGAATAAATACCGAATATCAATAGCTTTTGCAAATGTTTTTCTTATCTTAGCACTTTAGACTGGGCTATTCCATGTGTGTTTAAAATAAGAGTAAAATATATCTATGAAACCAAACATCTACCTAGACATCGACGGGGTCATCCTTGCAAATGAAGAATACTTATCTATCGGAGCAGAGGAGTTTATAAAATACGCCGTTGAAAACTTCGATGTTTACTGGCTAACCACGCACTGCACCGAAAGCGACGCTACCCATGCCATAAATTATGTTATGCGCGCAGGCAACGAGAGCCTTCGGCCACACCTCGAAAAGCTAATACCAACCAGCTGGAGCGAGTACAAAACGGAAGCGATTGATTTTAGTAAGCCATTCTTGTGGTTCGACGACGACTGCTACCTCGGCGAGCGCCAAGATCTTGAAAAGAACAATGCCTTTAATTCTTGGGTAGAGGTGGACTTAAGAAATTACCCCGATCAATTGCAGCGCGAAATTAAATTACTTGAAAGTTTTGTGGAAGAGAGCCAGTAATGGACTTGAAGAAAATCGAAGATATTACAGAAG
>JBIIKB010000071.1:0-3254 GCA_044233405.1 Candidatus Saccharimonadia bacterium
TACTAATGTTTATTATATATGAAATACTTATATTTCTGAAGCCTTATTGATGAACCCTATCAATGTTCTTAAATAGAGTCTGATCGGGTTGGAAGTATAATTCAACATCACCTGTAGGGCCATTTCTGTGCTTTTTGATTAATATGTCAGCAATGTTTTTCTTTTCAGTTTCTTTTTCATAATAATCTTCGCGGTAAATAAACATAACAACATCTGCGTCCTGTTCGATTGACCCAGATTCACGAAGATCTGATAATTGAGGAATTTTTGGGCTGCGCTGCTCGACCGATCTGCTTAGCTGAGACAAAGCAATTACGGGCACATTAAGCTCACGGGCTAGGCCCTTTAGGCCTCGAGAGATTTCAGATATTTCTTGAACCCTGTTATCTGAGCTATTTGATCCACCACTCATAAGCTGTAAATAATCAATGACTATTAAGCCTAGGTCATGCTCTGATTGTAGACGCCTGGCTTTTGTTCGCATCTCCATTACATTAGTCATTGCTGAGTCGTCAATATAAATTGGTGCTTCTGCAAGCACGCCCATAGCTTTATTGAGCTTTTCAAAATCTTTATCTTCTAAGTTGCCAGTTCTTAATTTCCAACTATCAATTCCGGCTTCTGAAGCCAACATCCTGTCTATGAGCTGCTCTTTACTCATTTCCAGACTAAACACTCCAACAGGAACACCCTGCTTGGTGGCCACATTTTGGGCAATGTTTAGTGCAAAGCTTGTCTTACCCATACTTGGTCGTGCCGCAAGGATAATTAAGTCTGATTTTTGAAGTCCAGCCAATATATTGTCGAGGCCTGTAAAGCCGGTCGGCACTCCCCTAAGACTTTCATTGTCCTTATGGAGACTGTCAAGTCTGTCAAAACTATCTGCTAGAACATCTTTAATTGATATGAAATTCTGTCTAAGATGTTTCTGACTGACATCAAACAGAGTCTTTTCGGCCTTGTCTAAAAGATTATCAAGCTGTTCGTCTTCGTCGTAGGCTATATTATTTATTAAATTAGCAGCCTCTATCAATCGCCTAAGTGTCGCTTTTTGAGTAACAATTTTAGCGTAATTAACAACATGAGCTGCAGTTGGCACACCATTAACAAGATCAGTCAAATAACTCGCCCCGCCTATTTCTTTTAGTATCCCTTGGCTTTCGAGAGTTTCAGACAGAGTAACCACGTCTAGGGGCTCTCTTTTTTCAAAAAGCTTTAAAATTGCCTCATAGATAAGTCCGTTCTTTTCAATATAAAAGTCATCTATATGAACAATATCTGCAACCTTAATAATTGCATCCTTATCTAGTAGTAATGATCCAATCAAGCTCTCCTCGGCCTGCGGATTCTGAGGAGGCACCTTAACTTTTAATAGTTCTTTGGCACTTTTGTTCTTAGGCATCTGTCACCTCCGCACCAAAAATAGCAGCAGCTGATTTAACCACTTCTTCTGCTGGATCGATTTTCTCAGGTTTGTTGTTGTCCACTCCCACAGATAAATGCATACCTTTACCATACACCTTACTAAATGCTTTTTCTATTAGGTTGGTGTTTCTTTGTTCCATAATTCTGTCCTTATGAAAGCTAAATCTACAGTTAATTCTTATTTCTTCATTAACTATATCTATTTCAGCCCCCTTAAGAACAGCAAACAGCGAGTTGTTGTAATGCTTGATAACACTTAACGATTTAATAAGTAAATCTTCGTTACTTTTTGTGCTTTTAGGCTGCACTTCCGAGTTGCCTTTATTATTTTGCGGAATTTGTGTGGCTTGGCTGCTTTTAGTTTCGGCCTTTGGAGTCTTTTCAATTTCTTCCTCGGGACTGTGCGGTGGTGTCTTTTTACGAACCAGGGCTACTTGCAGCACTAACTCTGGCGAACCAGAATATCTCATATTGGTTTGTGCCCAGTGTAAGTTCTCTGCCGTTTCAATCAAAAATTCACTGTCTTGCGGGCTATTCAAGAGCCCTTGTTGTATATAGTCTAGCATCTGCTGAGTCAGCTGGCCTGCATCGGCTCCAACCGAAAAGAGCTCACCTAAAGATTTTAATACATCTTTTGTCTTATTATTTTTTACAAATTCAAATATCTCTTCTATGGCTTTTATATCTTGAATTCCTGTAAAATCCCCGACCGTTTCAATAGTTATTTCGGAGCCCACCGATGCCAATTGATCAAGCAAGCTTATGGCATCCCTAAAACCACCCTTGCTTAGTTGGGCTACTAAATCAAGAGCATCATCGGTTATTTTAATTGATTCCGAATCAGCAATAAAACGCAGGTGTAAAACCATATCGCTTTTACCGATTGGTTTAAAATCAAACCGCTGAGTCCTAGAAATAATCGTATCTGGAAGCTTATGAACTTCGGTCGTGGCAAAAATAAAAACGACGTGGGCTGGTGGCTCTTCAAGAGTTTTTAATAGTGCGTTAAATGCCTCCTTGGTAAGCATATGAACTTCATCGATAATATAAACTTTATAGCTTAAATTGGCAGGTGCAACCTGGACCTTTTCGCGAAGACTTCTGATCTCATCTATTCCTCGGTTACTAGCTCCGTCGATTTCGATAATATCTAAATAGCTATCAAGAGAATCGTCTTTCTTTAAGCCATTGAGCTGCTTGGCAATGATTCTAGCTATTGTAGTTTTGCCAACACCTCTTGGACCGGTCAGTAAATAGGCATGGCTATGTTTACCATTTTTGATGGCATTTGTAAGAGTCTTTACGACATGCTGTTGACCAACTACCTCATCGAAGTCGGCCGAGCGATATTTACGATACAAAGCTAAATTACTCAAAGCTCCCTCCACTTTTAATCTATTATATCTTATTGAGAACGTATTTTACAGGTTTATTAGGCTGAAATTACTGCTTCTATAGCTGCCCACTGGGCTTCGCCGACTTCTGGTACCACTACAGTTACTTCATCTCCAGGCTGCGCCTTAAAATAAGTTACACTCGCATAAAGTACACGATAATTTCTATCTCCAACTACAGCTACATATTGGCCATTTTCTAGAGCCATTTTAGCGATAATTTTTTTACGGGCAATTGGACCGATTTGCTTATAAATAAAGCTTCCATCCTGTGCAATCGTTAGCTTTAAGGTATCACCCTCTACAAGCTTAGATTTAGATGCATAGTTGGCTGGCACCGGGTACACTTTGCCGTCTGGACCAATCATATTCTGGCCATCAAACTGGCCTTCAATTATTTTGCCAATAGATTCTGTAGAGCCAGGCTGTACCATA
>JBIIKB010000072.1:0-3198 GCA_044233405.1 Candidatus Saccharimonadia bacterium
TATGGAGCGGGTAGCGGGAATCAAACCCGCATCACCTGCTTGGAAGGCAGGAGTAATAATCATTATACGATACCCGCATACAGAAAGGACGCACAAAGTGCGCCAGCTTTCTGGATCAAATTGAAATAAATCAATTTGGGATATGAAAAGAAATAAAAGGTACAAGGGCTAAATAATAATCGCCTAACCACAAAATTATATACTATTTAACTACTATGCGCAACCTGAATTAGCTTGTTTTTACGAATAGCATAAAGGAGTATAATTAAATTAATAAAATATTTAAAGGAGATAAACTTATGAATAAAATTTTAAAGATATCATCAATTACTGCAGGTGCTGTAGCCTCTTTTTATCCGCTAGCTGCCAGTGCAGAAAATTATAGTGATGCCTCAGCTGCAGGTGGTGCATTAGCAGGCTTTGCAATATTCTTCTTGCTAATAATGATGATTTTTTGGGTCGGTATCTTACTTCTTTGGATTTTTTGGCTAGTAATGATAATTGATATTGTAAAGAGAGACTGGAAGAATACTGGTGACAGGGCGGCCTATTTGGTGCTAGTTATTTTTATGAATATCATTGGGGCTTTAATATATTACTTTGCTGTAAAAAGACATCTGGATAATAAAAAGAAGTAATTATTTGATTAATTATTAGGTTAAGTGTAATAATAGAAAATAAGTAAATTAATTAAGGAGGAAAAGATGAATAAATTATTAAAGTATGGTGCATTAGGTGGTGCTTTAGCTTCATTTGCTCCGCTAGCAGCGAGAGCTCAAGATGAGGTTGTAGACGTTGTGGATTCAGCTGATGTTGCAGCCGCAACAACAGCAACAGCGGGGTTGGCAGCTGGACTTTTGATTATCTGGGGTGTTGTAGCAATTATCGGCCTAGCATTATTTATATTCTGGGTTGTTATGCTTGTGGACGTATTCAAACGAAAAAATTGGCAAGATGAAAGCCAGAAAAATCTATGGATGATAATAATGATTGTTTCAATATTTGTAGGTCTTGCTGGACTTGCGGCTATTATTTACTACTTCGTAGTAAAAAGAGCATTAGACAGCAAAGGTCCCGCACCGCAACCACCGGTACAAAATTAGATTATTATAATTCATTAGGGACCACTACGGTCCCTTTTGAATTGGTTCAAATCTAGAAAAATAGCTGAAAATATGTTAAAATAATCAAGTTTTAGCGCCCTTAGCTCAGCTGGATAGAGCGTCTGGCTTCGGACCAGAAGGTCGGGAGTTCGAATCTCTCAGGGCGTACCATATATAACATGGGCCATTAGCTCAGTTGGTTAGAGCATCTGCCTCTTAAGCAGAGTGTCCTGGGTTCGAATCCCAGATGGCCCTCCATGTTATTATAAGAATATCGGGGTGTGGCGCAGTTGGCTAGCGCGCGGCGTTTGGGACGCTGAGGTCGAAGGTTCGAGTCCTTTCACCCCGACCATAGTAAGAAATCGAGATTAATCTCGATTTTTTATTTTTGTAAAGCATGCATTTAAGATATAATTAAAGCTTATGCAATATACAAGTTATCAGGCACCATCAATGAAGCCAAGAAAAAAGAAGGGCAAACTACTTTTAGTTTTTATAGGAATAATACTACTTTTGGTGGGGATATATATTGCTTATTTATTAATTTCTCCTAAACTAGCAAAAAAACCAACCAAAGTTGTGGAGCAGGCTGTAAATGAAAAGCCCCAAGCAGATAAAAATACAGTTTTTATACCTAGCGTAGGTATCCAGGCTGGAATTGAACAAGGTGATATTAACGTTTTAGATAAAGGGTTGGCATGGCACCGCATACCAGATCAAGGCAACCCAACAAAGGGTGGAAATATGATAATCACCGGACATAGCTTTGTTTGGGGGTATAGGCCTGATGAAGTTAAGAAAAAATCTATTTTTTATGATTTAAAAAATTCTAAAGTTGGCGATGAAGTTGTGGTTAATTGGGAGGGTAAGCAATACAAATATAAAATCTCTAAGCTTAAAACAGTAAAGCCAAATGCCATTGAGATTGAAGATCAAACTTCAGAGCCACAGCTTACGATTTATACATGCACGATAGGCGGAGCGGCCGATGGCAGGGTTGTTATTATTGCTAAGCCAGAGGCTAATTCTTAAAAGTGACAAAAGTCTAATAGTGGCGTATAAATAAATTATGGATTTAAATCAAATAGTACAACAGAATATATGGTGGCTTATACTTATTTTTGTATGGAGTACTGCCTGGAAAGCTTGGGCTCTTTGGATTGCGTCCAAAAAGGATCAAAAAGTTTGGTTTCTTATATTTATTATCCTAAATACCGCAGGTATACTAGAGATATTTTATATTTTTTACTTTAGCAAACAAGTAAAGTCTGCTAGTGGTAAGCACAAAGATTAATATCTTTGTAAACTTTATCAGATTAAACTAAAATATAGCTAGTCTCAGTAAACCTGGGTGAACTTTGAAACGGAGGAAGGATGACCGAAAAAGGTCCAACGCCCCTCGTTAACATCCGGGTTGCAAATTCTTCAGATACAGAAGCGGTACAGAAGTGCCGTTTTGAAGTGTATTCTGAAATGGGCTATATCGAGCCTAGCAACTACCCAGATGGACGAGAGTTTGATCTTTATGATAACTATTCTAGTTCAGTTGTAGCATCTACTGCTACTTCTTTTTCAGCCATTGGCACTACAAGGCTTGTGCTCGGAAGCAAAGGCATCTTGCCTATCCAAAACCCTGAAAATCACGCAATTGATGTGTCTGGTTTTGGCAATGTCGCTGAAATTTCAAGGCTTTGCGTACGGAAAAACTTTCGTAATTCGCGAATTAGTCTTGGTATGTATAGAGTGCTTTTCCATTTGGTTGAAGTCGAAAAAGTAAATACAGTATTTGCTGTAGTCGATGAGTCATTCTTGCAAATGATTCTGTGGATTGGCTTTCCTTTTGAACAAATTGGAGAGCCAAAAAATTACATGGGCCTTACAATTCCTACAGTTTGCAAAATACAAAACGTAATGCCAGCTTTGCAAGAAAGTGAAGTTGCAAATATGCTTGGTGTTACCCAGCTTTTTGAGATGCCATTTACCGGTAGCCTACAGATGTAGAAAGGGGGTCAAATGGCTTGGCTCAAAAATAACTGGCAAGGTTTGGTGCCTTGGCTGATGTTCGTTGTAGTTTACATTGCGACATTCAAGTTGG
>JBIIKB010000008.1:0-11003 GCA_044233405.1 Candidatus Saccharimonadia bacterium
AGAATTATCATAGAGAGGGTTAGGGTGGCTAACATAGAAATGCTCGCTACTATGCCAGCTCGAACACTTATAAAGGCTAAACAAACCAAGCTGACAATAAGTATGCCCTCAAGTAAGTTCTTTTGGAGCATTTCTATTTGCGATTCTACCACTGGCGCTTCGGCTGCTGCGACCGAAGCTTGAATGTTGGAATTGCTAGAGTTGAATCTATTTACAAGACTGTTTATTTCTTCGTTGTAGCTAATCAGATCTTTATCGTCTGGTTTTTGAATGCCTAGAATAAACGACTGATCTAGTTTAATTTCATTTCCGTCTCTATACCCATACCAGTCAAAGCCCTGAACAACTGATTGTTCTGTGCCGTTCGGCAATTTAACACTCGAGAGTTGATCGACCACCTCTACTTGAGAGTCTTTAAGCTCATCTTTGAACTGATCTTTTATTTTTTGGGAATAATCGAATAATTCTTCATTATTTAAACTTTCCGAATGAATTGCTAACAAAACATCGTATTTACTTCTGTATTTTCCAGCGGAAATCTTAGAAAACTTTGGCTCTACTTCTTTAGGAATTAAGTTTTTATCCTTTATAGAGTTGTTTATTTTGTTATTTTCAGTTTCGGCATCGGCACTTTCTTTGTACTCAATAATTATGTTTGAGCCGTTACCATTAGAAATACCGGTTACTTTTTTGACATTACTATTTTTTAATGTCTCCTCAACAACCGGCTTGGTTATTTTTTCATCAACAATATTCTTATCGTTAACAGGATAGTTTATAACTGCAGAGCCTATTGGGCTTTGTACATTTGGAAACCCTTCACGCTTCATTACTTGCAAATAGCAAATAAGTCCAAGTGCAATAATAATTGTCCATATAATAAATCCGGCATTAATATGCTTGGCGGATAGCACTGAAATTTTACTGAGCCAACTAGATTTTTGCTTATTCATTGGTGTAATTAAACCTGTTTATTGGTGTTTTTGCAAACATAAGAGTTAGCTAATCGTGTTAAAATAGTACTTATGGCTAGAACCCACAAACTAAAAAGAAATTTAGGATTATTTCTAATAACTCTTTTTGCGCTAGGAAACATAGTTGGTGCTGGAATTTATTCGTTAATCGGCAAGGTGGCGGGCGAATCCGGCCTCAGCACTCCACTGGCCTTTATAATAGCCATGTTTATTGCATCATTTAGCGCCCTTTCATTCGCCGAGCTAACCAGCCGCAGGCCCTATAGTGAGGGCGTTTCAGCATATGTGCATTCTGCTTTCAAAAGAAAGAGGGCTTCATTAATTGTAGGATTATTAATGTCGGCTGCTACAATCGTATCGGCAGCAACTCTAGCAAGAGCCTTTGGGGGCTACTTAAACTCGGCTACAGGGCTTGCTATACCAATTGCCTCGACATTGGTAATTGCAGCCTTTGGTATCTTAGCTTTTATAGGAATTGAAGAGTCGTTAAAATTTTCGGCTGCCCATACCATAATTGAGATAATTGGTCTTTTGGCTATTGTATGGTTTGGCAGAGCAGTATTTAGTGATCTACCAACAAAGTTAGGTCAAATATTTGATTTGTCTACTGTTGGAATCGGAGGAGTTATGACGGGGGCTTTTTTGGCTTTTTATGCATATATCGGCATCGAAGACGCGGTTCACCTGTCCGAGGAAACTAAAAAAACCAGAGTAACTATGCCCCGGGCTATAGTATTATCGATAGTTATTTCAACAGTACTTTATATTTTAATTTCGGTGGTGGCTGTATTTTCGATTCCTGTCGACCAACTAAGTAGCTCCAACGCTCCCCTAAGTTTAGTATTTTCAAAAGTTGCCAATTCCCCAGCCTGGATTATCACCATCGTTGCGTTAACAGCTACCGCGGGTGGAGTGCTAGCACATGTCTTAAGTGGATCTAGACTTTTGTATGGCATGGCTGAGGCTGGATGGATAAATAAGCGCCTAGCAGTGGTTCATGAAAAAAGAAAAACCCCAGCTTTAGCGATAATATTTGTGGTAGTTATTGCATCTGTTTTGGCGATATTTTTAGATCTGACCTTTTTGGCGGCAACTACTAGCTATCTAATATTATTTATATTTTCATTAGTTAATTTATCTTTGATTATTATTAAGCTTAGCAAGAAGAATAAAAATAAACCTGGTCAAGAAAAAAACATTTTTAAAGTCTCTATTATTATTCCTATTCTAGGGCTGCTATTTAGCCTAGTTTTATTGACTAGTGAATCAATAAATCTACTAAGCAGGCTGTTTTAATAAAATGCTATTTTTGTTCTGTTATAATTAGAGTATGAAAAAATACGACGTAATAATTATTGGCGCAGGTCCAGCCGGCTACACGGCCGCCATCTATACTGCAAGGGCTAACTTAAAAACACTCATGATTACCGGAACAACCCCAGGTGGACAACTTTTGCTTACTAGCGAAGTAGAAAACTTTCCAGGTTTTAAAGACGGAATAATGGGTCCAGAATTAATGGATGAAATGAAAGCACAGGCTAAGCGATTTGGTGTAGATATGATTCAAGAATTTGTTACCAAGGTTGATTTGGGCGGGCAGCCTAAAAAAGTTAGTGTCAACAAAGATGAGTATGAAACCAAGACGGTAATTATCGCTACTGGCGCGAGCGCAAATTGGCTGGGTCTAAAAAACGAAACAAGACTGATGGGTAAAGGGATATCATCTTGCGCTACATGTGACGGGTTCTTTTTCAAAGACCAAAAAGTTATTGTTGTAGGTGGGGGCGATAGTGCTATGGAAGAGGCCTTAACACTTGCTAAGATTTGTAGTCATGTAACGATTGTACATCGACGTGAAGAATTCAGGGCAAGTAAGATAATGCAAGATAGAGTATTGAAAAATAAAAAAATCTCAGTCGAGTGGAATTCTGAAGTTATTGACGTACTCGGCAAAGATATGGTCGAAGGGGCTAAGCTTAAAAACAATAAGACCGGAAAAACTCGTGAACTCAGCGCCAAGGGATTTTTTGTAGCAATAGGACATACGCCTGCAACTGATTTGTTTAAATCGTTTCTAGAGGTCGATTCCAAGGGGTATCTAATTACTAAGGAGGGAGTCAAGACTGTTTTAGAGGGGGTTTACGCCGCCGGAGACGTTGCCGACCCACATTACCGTCAGGCCATTACGGCAGCAGGGGATGGCTGTAGGGCTGCTCTTGAGGCGGAAAGATACATTCAGGGAATCTAATGCCGGACAAGTTTCGAATTAGAAAAATTAAAAAAACCGAATTCATAAAGCTTAGGAAGCTATTTAAAAAAGCTTTGTACGAAGATTTTTCATACTTTCCTGGAGAGTATCTAGATCAAGTTAATCAGCAGAACACGGCCCTCAAACTTATGAAAGCGCTATTTTCAAAGCATCGATTAGTTATGGGCCTATTCGATGGTTCAAGCTTGGTTGGCTATGTCATAGCTAGCACAAAAGACCCAAGAGAAAATTTCATTTTTTGGCTATATGTAAAACATGAACTGAGAGGCCAGGGATTAGGTAAAAAATTAATGAATTCAGCTTTAAATCTTATGAAGGAAAGTGGTGCAAAAAATATATACCTTATGACGCACCAGCTACAAGATTTCTATAAAACCTTAGGATTTGATACTATTTATAGTAATGATGTTCTGTTTGACGATATTATAATGTATGAAATGGGAATAGAAGTAAAAAATGAGACGCAAGCACAAGCCATCTAGAATATTAAGCAATAAAGAACGCAAACAAAGAAATATTAGTAGAGCTCTTTGGACCATTCTTTTTGTTGAGGTTGTCTTGGTGGGTCTATTAATATTCTATTTTTACTATGTCCTTCCAAGACCTAAGAAGCCAGTGGAAACGGGTGTAGTTAAGCAGGAAATAAAACAAGCACCAATTGTTAAGACAGGTAAAATAATAAAAGAAGAACCCGCCAAAAAATTTACCGCTACTGAAGTTCAGGGGCTTATTGCTCAGACCAATAAAAAGTTTGATAGCCCAGTTAGTTTAGAAGTTACGAAGCAGACCTTTGTATTTAATAGCTCAGACGGCAAAGTAGATGATGTTCCAATTTATGCTAGAGCCTATGTGCCCTCGGGTGCCGAAAAGAAACCAGTTTTTGCTTTTGCGCCTGGAACAACCGGCATAGCAGATAGTTGCGCTGCATCTCTCGAGAACCCCGCTAAAGCGGATTGGTCTAATTATGATAGTCTTTTGATGGCTTACGCTAGCCAGGGTTATGTAGTGGTTACAATAGATTATGAAGGCATGAGAGATGCTACAAGGCTTCATCACTATATGGTGGGTGAACTCGAGGGCAAAGCAATGCTAGATAGTATTAGATCCCTGAAAAATTTGGCACTAACCAAAGACCAGATAAATGAAGAGCAGCAGTTTACAGCTGGATATTCACAAGGAGGACATGCAGCATATTGGGCAGATCAGCTTAAAAATGATTACGCTCCTGAAATGAAGCTCTTGGGTGCTGTTGGATTTGGTCCAGTAACTAGTGTAGAAGAAACCCTAGATGACGCGGTCAATGGCGCAAATATTAATTGGTTCGGATCTCTAGTTTTGACCAGCTATAGTGATTGGTACAAGGCAACTTATCCGGTTGATAAAATATTACAACCAAAGTATGCCAAAAACTTTAAGACAGATGCTCAATCTGTATGTATTGACGCCTTTACGAGAGTTTGGCCCAGTAACAAGGGCCAGAATAGATCCTCCGAAGTTTATACTCCAGAGTTCAGTTCGGTTGCCAAAAATTTAAATATTGCCGCCAATCCTATATATCAATCATTTTCGAATGATTTAGCAAAAAATATCGTAGGTAATGTAAAAACTGATCGTCCAAAACTAATAAACCACGGGGTCCATGATGATGTTGTGCTAATTAGCCAAAGCCAACATGGATTTGAGAGAATGTGCGTAAAAGGAAATGTTGTAAAGTTTAATAAATACGATACCAGTCCTAATGCAATTCAGGGTTATAATCCTGCCGGCTTGGTGGATCATTATCAAACCATGAACGCCAGCTTTAAAGATACTATAGCCTGGATGAAAAATATTATTTCTGGCCAAAAAGCCCCAAATAACTGTAAATAAAAAAGCGCCCGTAGGCGCTTTTTAATATATATTAGATTTATTTAGTTTTGATTTCGGTAATTTCTAGGATGGTTTTACGTTGCCTGTGCCCAGTTAGGGTTTTTTGACGTTTTTTGGCTTTGTACTTTAGTATCTTTACTTTATCGCCCTTGACGTCTGCTTCGACTATTTTAGCCTTAACTGTGGCGTTTTCAATTGTAGGCTTACCAACCTGTATTTTATCTCCATCAATAACTAATAGGGGCTGAAATTCAATAACATCCTTGTCGGCATGCAATAGTTCGGTCTCGATTTTGTGACCTTTTTCAACCATATATTGTTTTGAACCTGTTTCGATTACTGCAATCATTTACTGATTTCCTTTCCTTGCCCTCTAAAGACAATTAAGAATTGTACCATATATATACCACTCTTGTAAAGTCCAAGTTAAGGTTAAAAGCTGTTATAATTTAGGTATGAACAGGGTGAGTAAGATTATTTCTATAGCGAACCAAAAAGGAGGAGTTGGTAAGACAACTACTGCTATTAATTCTGCAGCTTATTTGGCTAGGAATGGTCGCAAGGTCCTGCTTATTGATTTAGACCCCCAGGGCAATTCTACAAGCGGCCTTTCGGTAAACAAGCATGCACTAAAAACCACGATTTACGATGTTCTTGTTAACAATGAAGATCCTAAAGATGTGATTGTTAGCACTAAAATTAAAAATCTCGACATTCTCCCTGCAAACAGTGCTTTGGCTGCTGCTGAAATAGAAATGAGCAATTTCGATAAACGAGAAAAGATACTTAAAAATGCCCTTAAAGACTTAGATTATGAAATTGTGATAATCGACTGTCCACCCTCTCTTGGTCTACTTACAATCAATAGTTTTAGCGCTAGTAATTTTGTAATGATACCGGTGCAGAGTGAATATTATGCCCTGGAAGGTCTTTCTGAGCTTTTAAATACAATTAAAAGAGTTAGGGTGGCACTCAATACCAAGTTGGAACTTTTAGGTGTTGTTGTAACAATGCACAATAAACGAACGAGCTTAGGCGAACAAGTGGTTGCAGAATTGAAGAAGCACTTCCCGGCTAAAATGTTTGACACGATTGTGCCACGCAATATACGATTAGCAGAAGCACCGAGCCATGGAAAGCCTATTTCTGAATATGATAAATATTCTAAAGGATCTCAGGCATACAAAAAACTGGCTCGTGAAATAGAAAAGAGGTTGAACAAATGAGTGCAAACAGATTGGGTCGAGGGCTGGATGCCCTAATTCCAACAGATATAGATGACTTTGTATCAGATTCCTTACCAGAGGAATTAAAAGAAGACTCCCAAAATATTGCTCAGGTTGATATATCCAAAGTTGTGCCAAATCCACACCAACCTAGAACTGAATTTTCAGAAAGCGAGCTGAAGGACTTATCTGATAGCATTAAAGTCCATGGCATTATTCAGCCATTAGTTGTAATCAAAATCGCTGATGGCAAGTATCAGCTAGTCGCAGGCGAGCGAAGACTAAGAGCCTCAAAGCTAATTGGACTTAAGAAAGTTCCTGCCATAGTAAGAACTTTTTCCGAGCAAGAGCAGTTGGAGCTAGCGGTTATTGAAAATATTCAAAGAGCTGAGCTCAAGCCTCTAGAGGTATCGGTTGCTTACACTAAGCTGATTGAACAATTTAACCTAACCCACGATCAAATAGCTGAAAGGGTAGGCAAGGGATCCTCGACAGTATCTAATTCGATCCGACTTCTTAATTTGCCCCATGCTGCAAAGATAGCCCTGCAGAAGGGAAGCATAACAGAGGGTCATGCCAGGGCAATTCTTTCCATAGAAGACAACGCCAGCCAAACATTTCTATTAGAAGAAATACTAAAATCTAAGCTAACTGTAAGAGAGGCAGAAGAAGCTGCTCGAAGGCTTAAAAAGGGTGAAATCAATAAAAAGCCCGTAAAAGCTAAAGAAATTCGCAAAGAACATATGGCCTTAACCAATTCTCTGGGTAAATTTTTAGGCACCAAAGTGGGAATTCAGAGTACCGCAAAGGGCGGAAGGCTAGTAATTGAGTATTATTCTGACGAAGAATTAGGCAGAATAATTGAGCAAATCAAAAATTAATTACTATTGTATTTTGGATCGGATATAAACCCGATGCTATTTAGGGGTATTAATCTAAAAAACGCATCACCAATTATTTTGTCTTGAGGCAACTGTCCCCAAGCCCTTGAGTCATAGCTACCTCCTGGGGCTCGATTATCACCCACCACAAACACATTGCCCGGAGTAACTACTTCGTCGATTTCACCTTCAGTTTTGAAGGCTGGATCAATATATTTCTCATCAAGCCTTAAGCCATTGGGGTTTTCTTTGTTGTAAATTGTAAAAACACCATCTTTGAGAACTACTCTATCGCCAGGAAGTCCAATCGCTCTTTTTACATAGAATATCTCCGGATTTTCGGGTGGTCTAAATATCAAAACCTCACCCCTGGCTATATTCAAATCTCCCTTATTTCCAAATATTTTTAAGATATTTCGGACCGAGGTTGGAAACTTGTTAACAAGCAGATAGTCTTTATCTTGGTATGTTGGTGTCATGCTAGAACCGCTAACATAGTAGGCTTGAAACACAAAAGTGTTTATAAATATAACTACTGCTGCAGCAATCAGTATAGTCTTAGAAATTTCCCAGACTACATGAAGGGCTCCACTTTTGGGTTGCTCAATCTCTTTCCCGGCCTCTTCTTGGGCAGCTACAAATTTATTAAACTCAACTACATCCTCCTTCATGCCTGCCCGTGGGTGTTGCTCGGGCCCTGCCTGATTTGTAGTTTCGTGATTGGGCTCTTGGCTTTGCTTGATTTCGGGTTTTTCAACGTGACTTTGGCCCGGGTTTATAGCAGTACCGGGCTTGAGTAGTTCAGACTCATCTAATCTTGCCGACAAGTCTGCCGGTTCTTTTTCTTTGTTGTCCATTGATTTAATTATAGCACTATTTTTTATTTGCTATACATAAGTATTTAATGCTCACGACGAATCATTTATAATGAGAAGATATGAAGTTCGCCAAAAAGAAAAATACTTTGCAGGCCGATATTCAAACGGAGGGTACTACAAAAAATATTAAAAAAAAGAAAAGGCATTTAGCCTTAAAGATATTTTTAGTCGTAGTAGCACTTTTTGTTGTTGCCGGAGGTGCATTTGCGGCTAACATCTATATAAATTTGAACAAAGTTGTAAGTACTAAAAAAACAATTACTGCCGATGGATTGAAGGGAGAAATTGATTTAAGTGCATTCAAGGGTGAAGGTGATGGTAGGGTCAACATATTATTGCTTGGCACTGGAGATGATGGCTACGCTGGCGAAAATCTAACCGATACAATGATAGTTGCTAGTTTGGATCCGAAAACCAACGATGTTGTAATGATAGGTATACCTAGAGACTTATATGTGAGAGTTCCGGGCTATGGATGGAATAAAATAAATGCCGCTCACGCTTTGGCCGAACAAAGCAAGCCTGGTTCGGGCCCAGAACTTATCAAGCAAACAATAAGTGAAATAATTAATCAGCCGATACATTATTTTGCTAGAGTTGATTTTACAGGCCTCAAGGTAGCTGTCGATAAAATTGGCGGAATAAATGTCTACAACTCAGACGATTTAAACGACCCAGAATATCCATGCGATAAGAACAGTAATTTCTCTTGTGGATTCAAACTTAAATCAGGCTACTATAAAATGGATGGCGCATTAGCTCTTAAATATGCTAGATGCAGAAAAGGAACGTGCGGGGACGACTATGGTAGGGCCAAAAGACAGCAAGGTGTCGTTGTGGGGATGCGTGATCAGGCACTGCAAATAGGTAATATATTGAACCCAGCAAAGGTAAGTGAGCTTATTTCTGTTGTTGGAGATCATCTTAAGACGGACTTGAGTGTCGAAGAATTAAAGCGCTTAGTTGATGTTTCTAGAAAGATAGACTCCAATTCGATTGTAAATAAGGTCTTAGAAAACGAAAACGAAGGCTTGGTCAAAAATAGCTTTGTTGGTGATGCCAGTGTTGTGGTGCCTTCTGCTGGCGTAGGAAACTATAAAGCCATTCAGGCCTACGTAAAAAGCTTGTTAATCGATGGGTATTTAAAGAGTGAGTCAGCCAAGGTTTCTATTACCAATTCAAACGCACCAGCTTCGGAGGTTTATGCGGTGTCTGGAGTGTTGAAATCACTAGGTTATAATGTTATAACAACATCGTCTTTGAAAACTTCTGGAGATGGCAAAACTGTGATCAAGGACTACACAAATGGTAAAAAGCCGTATACACTTAAGTATCTCGAGAACAGGTTCAATGTTAAATCAGAAAAAGCAGACAGCAGCCAATCTGGCGCTGAAATAGAAATAGTATTGGGGGCAAATTATGAGTTTAAAGACAACAATTAAAAGAGTAAATTTATTCAGCCAAGGTCAGAGGCTAATTGTAATAATTAGTTCGGCGATTGCAATCCTAGCAATGGCTATTTTGTATTACACGCCTTTTCCAATTGTTATTTTCCCAGTAGTAGTTTTGTTAAATTACCTTTTATTCAGAAGAATACTAGTAACCAAGAAAATGAAAACTATTTTTACAAAATCTCTTAAGCCCATGATATGGGTACTAACTGGTTTCTTCTATTTTTACAGCGTATATGTCATTAGCCAAACCCCGATTGTAATTTTTGCTTTATGTATTGCTTTAACCTCCTTAATTTATGGCTTGCTGTGCTATTTAGAGATTCAGCCGGAGCCAAATATTATTTTAGATAATGTTATAACAATATTTTTTATACTAATTGTAACTTCATTGGCTAGTCTTTCGGTTGCATTCTGGAAATGGCCAATAGCATTAGTAATGCTGATTTTATGGATTGTAAACTTTTTAATTGCTCTTTGGTGGCTTCTGGACTTTACTAATAAACCACAAATACTAGCGGCTCTCTGGGGATTTGTTACTTTGGAAATATTCTGGTTGGCTTCACGCTGGGCTGTGCTTTATCAGATTCCCGCTATACCTTTTATTATCTCTCAATATAGCGCAATAATTACAGCTTTGGCATATGGCTGGGGCGGTATATATTACCACTACAAACACAAGAACCTAAAAAAAGCGATTGTGGCCGAGTATTTGGCCGTCACAATCGTTGTATTTGTAGCGTTAATTGTTTTGAACCGCTGGACAAGTACGGGTTAAAACAGGAGATTTAGTTGAAAAATAATAATACAAACACTAAGGTATCTAATTCGCGCAATCAGTTATTATTGACTGTAGTTTTGTCTTTTGTTTTTGGATTGCTGGGAGCTTTATTGTCGACTTTTTTGCTTCGCAAAATACCCATAACTACTATTCAGCAAAGCAAGCAGGTTGTAATAGATCAACAGACTGCCGTTGCTAATGTTGCAAAGAAGGTTAGTCCCTCTGTGGTTAGTATTATTTCCAGCTCTAGTACAGTTGACCCCTTTACTGGCCAGGCCTCAATGATGAAGGACGGAGCCGGAACAGGTATAGTTATGACCAAAGAAGGACTTATAATGACCAACAAGCATGTCGTAGAGGGCGGCCAAAGCTTTAATGTGATTATGTCTGATAACACTGAATATAAAAATGCAAAAGTTATAGCTACCGATCCGAATAATGATATTGCTTTTCTGAAGATCGAAGCAAAGAACCTAACTCCAGCAGAGCTTGGGGATTCCGACAAAGTCGAAGTTGGGCAAAGTGTAGTGGCTATAGGAAATGCATTGGGGCAGTTTCAAAACACAGTTACAACCGGAGTTATATCTGGCAAATCTCGGCCAATAACCGCAAGTGGAAGTAATGGATCTTCGGAGGCATTAACTAACCTCTTCCAAACAGACGCAGCAATTAAT
>JBIIKB010000075.1:0-3090 GCA_044233405.1 Candidatus Saccharimonadia bacterium
CAGGCTTATCAAACACAATCGTTGATATTGTATGCAAGACATAAAACCACAACCTAGTTTGGTCAAGACCTTCTCCGATATAATCGGCAGGAAAGCTATCGTCGAATTTATCTTTATTATTAAAAGGATAATGCTGTTGTGCTATTGGCATTGAGCCAGACTCAAACCAACAATCGATAACTTCCTCTACCCTTTTGTAGGTTTTGCCTTCTCTCTCAACAACAACTTCGTCGATAAAAGGACGGTGTAAATCATTTAGATCTTTAGCATTTGGACTTAACTTTTTAAGCTCTTCGATACTCTCAATAACTATATAATCGCTGTCATCTTTTTCATTAACCCAGATTGGAATTGGCGCTCCCCAGTAGCGGTTGCGTGATATAGCCCAGTCTCTAGCCCCTTCCAGCCACTTTCCGAAGCGGCCAGTTTTAATATGTGATGGGTTCCAATTAATTTCGGATGCTGTTGATAGCAACTGCTTTTTTATTTTTGAAACCGCCACAAACCATGTGTCAATTGAATAATATAGCAGCGGAGTGTCACATCGATAGCAGAATGGGTAAGTATGTTTAAAGGTTTCGGCTGAGAAAATTTTATTCTGCTCAGTCAATAGCTCAATTATTAGTTTATCGGCAGATTTGAAAAACTTACCTTCAAAACTATCAAGACCAAAGCCCTGCTTAACCTTACCATCTGTGTCGATGGTGTTTATTACGGGGATATCATTATCTTGCCCAAGTTTAAGATCGTCTTCGCCAAATGCTGGAGCGACATGCAAAACACCGGTACCGTCTTCGGTGCTCACAAAATCTGCTGACCATACTTTATAAAGGTTTTTATGCTCTACGCCCACTTTAAAAATTGGCTCATATGAAAGCCCGACCAAGTCTGTGCCCTTAATTTCTTCAATTATTTTGTAGTCGTCAGTCTTTAGTACTTCAAGTCTCTCTTTGGCTAAAACCAGAACCTCTTCATTATCCAGTTCGTCTTTTATTGCAATCTTCAAATAGGCTGCGTCCTGCTTTACTGCCAATGCAGCATTGCCCGGTAAACTCCACGGAGTAGTTGTCCAGGCAAGCATGAATGCTTCTTCATCTTTAAGCTTAAACTTAACATAAACGCTTGGGTCTAGAGTGTCGTCCTTATAGCCCTCATTTACTTCAAAATTACTTAGGGGAGTTGCACAGCGCGGACAATACGGCATGCATTTAAAACCCTTATAGATAAGGCCTTTGTCATGAATTTGCTTAAAAGTCCACCATACAGACTCTGTGTATTCGGTATCTATAGTTGCATAAGAATTCTCTTTGTCGGTCCAGCGTCCAATTCTATCAAAATAACCCTCCCACTCATTTTTGTAAGAAAACACCGAATCTCGACAGGCCTGATTAAATTTTTCCAAGCCCAATTCCATAATTTGTTTTTTACCTGACACGTTAAATTCCTTTTCAATAGCAAACTCAACAGGCAAGCCATGACAATCCCATCCATTACGACGCTCAACATAACGGCCCTTCATGGTTTGGTAACGGCCAATTGAATCCTTAATACTCTGAACTAAGCTGTGACCAAAATGCGGCAATCCATTTGCAAATGGTGGTCCATCATAAAAACTAAATGGCTCTCCATTCTTAGTTTTTTCTAAACTGGCTTTGAAGGTATCTTCATTTTTCCAGAGAGATAAAATTTCTTCTTCAACTTGGTTTGGTTTGTACTGAGGTATTTTTTTCATAAATCTCCTTATATAACAAAAATCACCGCAAAAATATGCGGTGTCAGGGTCCAAATTATGGACGGTACCACCTGACTTTCCTAATGGACACTTAATTTTGGCTCTTACATGGCCCAACGACGGGTTCTACTTTCAATAAATTAGATTTCTTCCCGTGACGCTGCTTTAAGCACTTTCGGTTGATAGCCGATTGCTAAATCTTTAGACGCCTTAATAAACTAATTATACATTGTAAATGTATTTTTTTCTAGATATGTCCAACAGACTGGCTAATAAAAGAGTAATCAGGGAGCTCACCCTGCCAAATATTTACTATCACGCCATCTTCTCTAATAAGAGCCAGGGATGGAAAGCTTACCACATCATAGCTTTCTGCCCTCTCTGCGCCCCTTGCTGAATCAATATCAACTTTTTCTAGCTGAATATTATTTATTTTCAAATTTTTTATTAAATCATCAACAGAGCTTCTTCTGGGGTTGGTGCCTTTTTCAGACAAAAATAGCAATGCTTTCATAGATATATTTTAGCATATCTAGTTATGTAATTTTTTTATCTTTTTAAGCTCTTTTTCAAACCTGTCTAGAGTTGCGAAGCTCCTGTAGACACTGGCAAATCTTACATATGCTACATCGTCAACCGATAACAATTCTTCCATAACCAAACTGCCTATTTTACGAGAATTTAGTTCGGCCTGGTCATACCCGCGAGCCTTTCTCTCGACCTCGGATATAATTAATTCAATTTTATCTGCTGACACGGGACGTTTTTCGAAAGCACGATATATTCCACGAGATAGCTTTTCTCTATCAAATAGCTCTCGCTCACCACTCTTTTTAATTATCATTAAGTTTGGCACCTCGAGCCGTTCATAAGTAGTAAACCGGTGGCTACACTTGATACACTCGCGTCTTCTGCGAATTGAAACTCCATCCTCTACTTCCCTAGATTCGAGAACCCGACTAACCTGAGCGTTACAAACCGGGCAGCGCATGACTTATAGCTTCTTTTTTACAAAGCTAGGGATATCATCATCGTCTTCATTATCATCCCCCAGCTTAAGACCTTCCCTAAGAAAGGCTGGCTTATCGTAATCATCATCGTCCTCAAAATCAGAGGAGATTGTTTCAACAATTGGCTCGTCAGGTATTTTTTTATCTTTGGCTTCTTTATCTAAATCTTCATCAAAATCAAACTCAACAATTTCTTCATCCAAAGATGCCGTAATGGGCTCAAAATCATATTCATTTTTTGGCTTCGCCGTAACCATAGGCTCAGGATCTTCATCAAAAACTGGTCTTGAACCATTGGCGTCCAAAAACGGTATTGTAGGTTCAGCTTCGGGCGCAGCTACATCATCT
>JBIIKB010000076.1:0-3088 GCA_044233405.1 Candidatus Saccharimonadia bacterium
GCGCGTTCGGCGGCAGCACGAATAATAAAATTGCTCGAGCGTACATCTGGACACGGTCGTCTACGGCCAAATATAGTTTCGGTGTAGTTATTATCGTGTGCAAATTTTTTAACACTAACTATATAGTCTGCCACGCCTTTTCTTAAACTAAAGTATCGATCTATAAATTCTCGAGCCTTGTCGTAATCAAATCCTGTTGCCACTGATAAGCCGTGTGGATTCATGCCATATAGAACACCAAAGTTTATGGTTTTGGCACCATAACGCTGATCTTTGGTGACTTCTGATTGCTTCACACCAAACATCTCGGCTGCTGTTGCAGTATGGATGTCTGCACCACTCTTAAAGGCCTTTATCATAGGCTCGTCTTTGGCCAAAGCCGCAGCTAAACGTAGTTCTATCTGACTATAATCGGCAGAAATAAATACTCTACCCTTTGGTGCGACAAAAGCCTTGCGTATTTCTCGCCCAGCTTCGGTTCTAGTAGGTATATTTTGTAAATTAGGGTTGGTACTACTAAGGCGCCCTGTCTGAGCGATGGTCTGATTGTAGCTCGTGTGAATTCTACCATCCGGCTTAACTAATTTTGGCAAAGCATCGACATAGGTAGTTGTAAGCTTAGTAAGTTCACGATATTCGAACATCATATCTACTATTTCGTGCTTACCGCGTAGCTTTTCTAGCTCACTAGCAGCGGTGCTTATGCCTGTTTTGGTCTTTTTAAGTCCTGTTGAATCTATTTTGAGTTTTTCAAATAATATTTTTTGAAGTTGAGCTGGCGAACTTATATTGAACTGCCCACCTGCAATTTTCCATATTTTCTTCTGTAAATCTTCTATGATTGCGCTGTACTTATCTGATAATTTATTTAAAAATTCAACATCAAGCTCGACGCCCTTATATTCCATGTCACCCAACACTTCAATTAGGGGCCATTCCATTTGTTTAGCAAGCTTGGTTAGTTCGCCTATTTTATCTAGCTCGGACTTAAGCTTGTTATAAAGTCTT
Organism: Candidatus Saccharimonadia bacterium; assembly: GCA_044233405.1. Taxonomy (GTDB): domain Bacteria; phylum Patescibacteriota; class Saccharimonadia; order CAILAD01; family BJGX01; genus BJGX01. The sequence goes on from JBIIKB010000076.1 coordinate 1,009, forward strand.
AGCGTGATATCGGCGTCCTCGGCCGCATACTGGCCCGCTTCCTTAATAGCGATTTTATTAAAAGTTAACTGGTTTTTACCTTTTTTACCAATAAGCTCTTCAATATCAATCATTGAAATACCCAGCTCTTCATAAGCTAGTTGGCTTAGTGTTTGTGCCCTGCCAATTGGGCTGATTAGAAATGCCGCCACCATTGTATCGAAAGCTATTGGTGCGACATCAATACCAAATTGCTTCATCACAACATAATCGTACTTGATGTTATGACCAATTTTGCCGATACTTTTGTCTGTTAAAATGGGGCCTATAACATCTATAAATTCTTCATATCCGATTTCGGTTAGTTCATCGTGAGCGAGTGGCACGTAATACGCCTCGCCCTCTTTAAAACTAAATGAAGCTCCCACCAAATTAGCCTCAACTTCATCAACACTATCTGTTTCAGTATCAAATGATAATAGTTTTTGAGCCTTAAGTTTTTTAGAGAGATCCTTAAGTTCAGCTAAATTAGTTATTAGGTGGTATTTTACGCTTTTTAAGTGAGTGCGATTATAATTTGTGGCAATTTTTTGTTCACTCTCTTGGCTGAGCTCGGTTTGTTCATCTGTAATTTTTTCGGCCGGCAACTTTGAAAGCAGAGTTCTAAATTCAAGTTTATGAAACAAATCATAGACTTTTTTGCGATCATATTCGTGGACTACAGAGTCTTTCAAATCAAAATCAAGCTTCATGTCGCGTTTAATAGTTGAAAGTTTTTCACTAAGATACGCACTATCTTTACCTGCTTCCATTTTGTTTCGAACTGCTGGCTTTAAATCATCAAGATGTTTGTAAATATTATCCAGTGTTTGGTATTTGCTAACCAAATCTGTTGCGGTCTTATCACCAACACCCGAAACACCCGGGATGTTATCGCTTGTGTCGCCCTTGAGAGCCTTATAAACGATGAACTCCTCAGGGGTGACTCCGTATTTATCGTGGACTGCCTTTTTATCGTAAATAAAAGTATCGCTAAATCCTTTGCGCATAGTAAACACTGTTGTTTTATCGCTTACTAGCTGTAGTTCGTCCATATCTCCTGTAACAATAACCACATCAACCTTGTCTTCGTATTGTTTACTGAGTGATCCAATAATATCGTCTGCCTCAAACCCCGATTGCTCTAATAATGGAATATTAAAAGCTGAAATCACTTCCTTAGTTATAGGGAGCTGATCATACAACTCCTGGTCGGCTTTCTTGCGGGTTGCCTTATAGTCCTTGTAGTCATCGTGTCTGAATGTTTTTCCAGGTGCGTCCCAGGCAACTGCGACATAATCAGGCTTGAGCTCACGAAGCGCCAATAGCATCATCATAGTAAACCCATAAACTGCGTTGGTTGGAGTTCCGTCTTTTGTGCTCAAATAAGGAATTGCGTGATAGCCTCTGTGAACTAAGGCATGTCCATCGAAAATTACGAGTTTTTTTCTTTTAGTCATAGTTAAATTATACCTTAAGTTACAAACATTAAGCTCAAACAAAATGAATTGATCATAATAATGTGTTTTAATAGATTTATGAATGAAATGCCAAAGCCACCACACGAAAACGAAGAGGATGCCAGTAGGACTTACGAGAAACTTAAAGCAATCAGGCAAAACAAAAAAGAATCTGGCTCTGAATTAAACCAGACTTTTTTGCCCGACCCAGCTGCAGAAACTGGGGCAGAAAGCCTTGGCGGAGGATACGAAACTGCCCCACCACCAAAACCGCCAACCCCAAAATATATTGCAGACCAACTACCAGATGAAAGTCACAAAGAAGCAGCCAGAAAAGGTATTCCGGCTGCTCGCAAAGCTTTAGAAGATGCCCGGAATAGAAATAGTTTTATTCCTCCAAGCAACCCCAATACTCCTTAACCTATATAATCTTTGAGTCGCTTACTGTCTTTGTGCTTTCGTAGCTTAGTAAGAGCTTTAGCTTCAATTTGGCGAATACGCTCACGAGTCACACCAAATTCCTGCCCTACTTCCTCTAGAGTATGACTGCGGCCATCTTCTAAACCAAAACGCATTCTTAAAATCTTTTGCTCACGTGGAGT
>JBIIKB010000028.1:0-6473 GCA_044233405.1 Candidatus Saccharimonadia bacterium
GATAATTGGATTTTTGTTGTTGTTTTTAGCCCTAGATATTTACAAAAAGGGTCCGTCCAAAAAGAAGGCCAAGGAAAGCAGTAGAAGGGGGCTTTTAGGATTTTTTGGTATAGGGGTGGTTTTAATGATTACAAACTTTACAACAATAGCAATGATATTTGAGGTTGCACTAGATCTGCGCCAGTTACAAATTTTTGGCGCTCAGAAGCTAATTTATTTATTTGTGACTGTATTTTTCTCAATTCTACCAATTTTATTACCATTAATTATACTTTTGCTTGCCGGCAAGAACAGCGAAAAGATATTAGATCAGCTATCAGGCTTTATGCAAAAGTATGCCCATATTGTCACTTCTGTATTTTTTGCCATTTTGGGCGCGTATGTTCTTTTAAAGCCCTTTTTGTAGGATTTCAAAAAGCTGAGAGTAGAATCGAATATTATGAATACTTGCTAATCTATAAGCAAGTGTATCGTTAATTTTAAATAAGTGCCTTAAATAGGCTTTGGAATAATTTTTGCAGGTATAGCAACCGCAGAAGTCACTTATTGGACTTAAATCCTTGGCATATTCAGCCTTGTCTATTCTTAGATATTCATAGAATTTGGCAGAACGCAGTCAAAGATATTGTATCCCATATTGGCGCACTCGACGCAGCTTTTGGGGTCGCCAATTCCAAGGGCATAGTGGTATTTTGAATCTTTGGTATTTTCAACTACTGCTTGAAGTGCCTGTGTGTTTAATTTTCCATCCTCGCTAATTGGCCAGCCACCAAAGCCAAAGCCATCAAAACCAATCCTGTTCAGTTCTTTAGCACACCGCTCACGCTGTCTTATGTAATTTCCGCCCTGCACCACACCAAATATTAAGGGCTTATTTAGCTCATCTAGACCTCTTTTTTCGATTTGCTTATTGTATTCATCTTTACAGCGCTTAGCCCAGGCAATAGTTCGGTCGACGCTTTTTATCATTTCTGGTTCACTTAATGATTGATCGGCGCAATCATCTAAGCAAATAATAACATCGGCACCGATATCGAATTGGGTTTGGATACAGCTTTCCGGTGTTAGGGTGTGTTTATTGCCATCCAAGTTAAAGCTCACACCTTCATCAGTAATCTTTCCTAAGCCTGATTTTCGATGTATTAGCGAATATACCTGAAACCCGCCTGAATCTGATATAGTTAGGCCTTCCCAGTTCATAAATTTATTTATGCCCCCAGCCTTTTTTAGTACTTCTATGCCCGGATTTACTAAGAGGTGGTAGGTATTAACTATAAGCCCCTCAATGCCAGCATTTTTGATATCAGTGCTGTCTGTGGCTCTTAATACACCCCTAGTTGCATCTGGGCAAAAAATAGGTAGGTTTAATTCTTTATTTCTTATTTTATTCTTCATAAAGTAGTTATTATATAATTAAAAAAGCCCTCTAACCAGTAGAGGGCTTATTTTTAGGATTACTAACCATAAGCTCGTACAGTATTTTAACCAAGATATTAGGATCAAAAACCCCAATATCTGTCGACTCATACAAAGAGTCGAGAATTTGTGCGAGCTTTTTTTGCTCTTGTCTTGATGGTAGCTGCCTAGATATTTCCATAAGAAAATATTTCTTATCAAACTTAAAGCTCGTTATTCTAAAGTGCTTACCGCCCAATCTTGAAAATATAAGCATTAGCTGTTGTGCATCCTGAGGAGAAAGCTTCAGCACAGACGGAGCTCTTTCCAGTAGTGATCTGACTTGGTCGGACGTATCACTTGAGCCCCAAGCCTGCATAAATTCTTCAATTGTCCAGCTGCCGTCCTTCATGCTTTCAAAAGTTATGCGCTTGGTGTTTTCGTTTATGCTTCCGTAGGGCCGACCGGGCTTTTTTCTTACAGTCGTAACTCCCTTTAGAATAAGGTTTTCAACTTCGCTTTTGATGTAGAAGTTAGCACCCGGAAAACCGGGCGCTCTAATCGGCATAACATTGTGAAGCTTCATAAAATCAGAAAAACCTGCTGAATTTTTGCGGTACATCATGGCAAGAGCCTGCTGAGTTGTAACAAGCTCAGGATTTTGAAGTGCGGCCCACTCGCGCCTTCTTTGCTCTCGTAGCTTGCTATATTCGATATTGTCGTTCATAGCACTCTCCAGTTGCGGTGGGGTAGTTATTAATTTATAGCTTAAGAATGTATTATTATCAAGTTTATTAAAACTAAAATATAGGTATAATAAGAAAAGCGAACCAAGGAGTAAAGGTGGGGGAATTCTACGAAGTTCACGAAGCTATTCGCTACATTTACCCAGAGCAAGCAGTTCCTATTAAGCAAATGGTATCGGCGATCACCAAAGATCCGACAAGAGTTAGGCCTATTTTTGGAGCAATTGGCTTTGATTTCATAAGGCTAGTTTACTTTGAGATTGATAATGGAGATATGCTTAGGCATATCGTTGCAGAGCCCGAAACATATTACTGGGGCGATGAAATTAGCATCGAAGAAGCGCTACTTATGAATGGACTTGAGGAAATAGACGAAGTAACAAACTATGAGAGGTTTGTTTACACCAGCTGGGGAGCATTTATCCCTCTCAAGTCGAATGAACTTGTATTGCCTTACCCGGAACTGCCCGAACTACCGGCCGATATGAGGCTGGATTTATAGCCCCCGCAAAGGGGCTTATTTTATTATTTGTTGCGCCAAAACAATAGCCAGGCCTAATGATAATGGATATATTAAAAATAGCCAGATGTAAGATATGACTGAGGTCTGCTTAGGCTTTTTTATAAAGTCGTACCAGCTTTTAACTTTTAATTTAGAAGCTAAAAAATTAAGAATTATTGCACTTAATAAGAGAATATATCCGTATAATAAAGCTTTTGCTAAAAACATAATAATAGATTATCACATATTTACAAATTAGCTTATAAAAGTATTGCTTTTTTTAAGTTTTTGTTGTATAGTATGCATAACCGAGAGGAGACAAAATGGCTAACGAGCCAGAAATGTTTCGCACTGAACTTGAGGTTCATAAGTGTGTTAGGTATATTTACCTCGACTCAGTTGTACCAATCAAAGACTTTGTGGACCGAAAGAGTGACAACCCGGCCGATGTCGAGCCAGTCAATGGTGCCGTCGGGTTTGACTTTATTAGCGTCATCTACTTCGACTTCGAGGGTCGCACCTTGCGACATATTCTTGGCGAAGCAGAAACGTATTACTGGGGTCAAGAGCTTTCTCGTGAGGAGCTCGAGACCATGTCAGACATGGGTGGAGTTCTTCGCAGGACCGATGCCGAAAGGTTTCTCTTGATTCCGCTCAAGGCTCACGAGTTCGCCATCGCGCCAGATTTCAATGAAGTCATCAAAGACTTTAGCTGATTTTAAATCGGCTTTTGCCCCCCCGTTCAACGGGGGGTTTAATTTTGTAGTAATGGCTATTCTTATGTAATATAAGAAATAGATTAAATAATTAGCAGGAGAAAATTATGCATATAAAAGATCTCGAATCAAAAGCTATGGATAACACAACCTTTAGAACAGTACTTGCAACATCAAAACATACACAAGTAGTGGTTATGGATGTTAAGCCAGGAGAGGACATTGGTAAAGAAATTCATCCTAATGAAGATCAGGTATTGTATCTTATCTCTGGAAAGGGAACGATCTATATGGACGGCAAGGAAATGGATTTTAATAAAGGCGATTGTGTTTTAGTTCCAGCTGGCACCGAACATAACTTTACTACAATTGGCGACGAATCTATGAAGATTATTACAACCTATAGCCCTCCTCATCATCCAGATGGTACCGTTCATACGACCAAGGCTGATGCCGAAGCTGCCGAATTAGAGCACGATGCACACTAAGTCTGGTCTACTTTGCTCATCATTGATATTTTTCTGACAAACATCAAGAGCCATCCAAAAGTAATTATAAAGCCAATCAGCTCAAAGGCTGTTAGGCTAAAGTATCCTACAAAAGCAAATAATACATAACAAAAAGCAATTAGAGCTAAGGTTAAGTATGAGTTGGTTAGAAATGTTTTATCTATTTTAGGGAATATAAATCTTAAGCTCAGCACTATAACCCCAAAAATTATCAGCATTGAGTAGCCCAAAATATCATGAACTAAAGGGGCCCTGTCGTAGGGGAATAAGCCCAAGCTGGCCATATCTATCCCTAGTATTATAAAAAGCAAGCTTAGGATATTTAAATTAACATCTTTCTTATTAAATATATGTTTAGAGCGCTTTAAGTCATTAGTAAATTGTGAGCTCAAGGCTATAACCAAAAGGCCAGCCATCAAAATTGTTAAATTAAAACTTATCGAAGATATTCCATTGCCCCAGCCGAGATAAGAGAAATTAACCTGCCACCAATTAGGGTTGCTATTAGTCAGCATAGACAAAATTATTCCAGACACCATAACTATCGAAAAAAGCCTCGCAACTATTGCCGTGTTCATACCCTTAGCAAGGGGAATTAGTAGGTATATTAAAACACCAGAATAAATCCCAACAAAGGCAGAGGACACAAATGCATCTAAAGAAAGATTTTTAAATGAGTTATTAAGAACCGAAATTATTAAAAAGCTAACCATCGCTACTGTGATTGTCACAGCAACAGTCAAGACAATACAGTTATAAACAAGAACTCCAATTTTAAGCTTAATCCCACGTTCTTTGAGGCCCATTAGGTAGAAAGGAGTAAAGGTGAACAAGCAGATTGCTGTTGCAGAAATAAGCATCATAAGACCAATCGATACGTCACCAGACAATGTTACGGCCGGCTTACTACGAAAAACTATAAAGCTAATGATTGAAAAAACAACAATACTGGGAATTAGTAAAATCTCACCAGGATTTTGCGAGGCTTTAAATGACTTTTTGATTGATTGGAGCATATTATTTCTTTCTTTTGCTTTTTTGCTTTTCAATTCTTCTTTGGGCTGCTGTACGAACGATTATATTTAATGATGCAGCAATTATTCCAACTCCTATTAGTACATAAAAAATAGTAAATATTTTTGTAATATCGTTTGTTGGGTGGATATCGCCATATCCTACGGTGGTAATAGTAATGACCGAAAAGTACACAGCATCAAGCCACTTTAAAGGCATGAAGTAGTGGTAAAAAACTGTTCCAGTTGCAATTACGGATACAGCAGTAAGTACAACCCATTTAAACTTGAGTGCTTCAGATTCGGATTTGGAAGGCTTTTTGTTCATTAATTGTAATTTATACAGTATTTTTAATCTTTAAGCTAGCTTATAGTGCTTATGTAATATATTATACCATTATGGAATACGGTTCTTGGTATTCGAGACAAAAAAAGCCCTCGTGGGCTCCTCCAGAAATTGCCTTTGGTCAAGTATGGAGCATTTTGTATCCAATAATATTCGCTGTAAATATTTATGTTTTCTATCTTTTAAGCAAGGGCCAAATAAGTTGGCGGGTAGCATTGCCATTTTGGCTTAATTTGTTTTTCAATTTTGCTTTTTCTCCACTTCAATTTGTGTTGAGATCGCAGATTTTATCATCGATAGATATTATTTTGATTTTTATAACCACCCTCTGGTGCATTATAGCTATTTGGCCATATAGTAAACTAGCATCTATTGCATTCGTTCCATATTTGATCTGGGTTACGATTGCTTCGGTTTTACAAATTTCAATAACCGTACTTAATAGATAGTTTAAAGTTGTTATGCTAAAATTATAATTATTATTTAATGGGAACTAATTAAAATTATGCAAGCAAAGACTATCCAGGGTAAAAAACTTCAGAAATTAAATCTTATTATGGGTTTAATTCATCTTGTGCAGGCAGGCATACTGTTTGCTATTCTTAACTATTCATTTAAGATACCAATCCTAACTAGATTTATAGAGATAGGCCCAAATGGAGGCTTTGCACCTGCAACCGAAAGACTCTGGGATGTGCCAATTGCAGTTATAGCGCCTATTTTCTTACTAATAGCGGCATTCTTCCACCTTCTAATTGCATCACCTCTATATATTCGTCGCTACGAGCAAAACATCAAGAATGGAATTAACCCAATACGCTGGTGGGAATACTCAATTAGCTCCTCTTTGATGCTAGTCGGCTTAATGATGATGGCTGGACTCACCGAGCTTCCAAGTGTTGTATTTGTCCTTACCCTTAACTGGATAATGAACATGATGGGCTTAATGATGGAGCGCTATAACCAGCTGACCGATAAAACAAAATGGTTCCCGTATAACATTGGGGTAGTTGCGGGCTTGGTTCCTTGGATAATTGGATTTATATACTTCTGGGTAAATACCAATAACATTTCCGAATCTATTCCTTCTTGGGCCAAGATCGGCTTTATTATTACTTTCCTATTCTTTAATACCTTTGCTGTTAATATGTTCTTGCAGTATAAAAAGGTCGGGAAGTGGAAAAATTACGTTTATGGAGAGCGTGGTTACATTTGGCTAAGTTTGATTGCCAAGTCTGTACTAGCC
>JBIIKB010000095.1:0-2528 GCA_044233405.1 Candidatus Saccharimonadia bacterium
GCACTGCTTGCTTTTGTAGAATTTTGTGTGCTGGGTGTAAATATGTTGTGGACTATACCTGTTTTAGATTTTAAATCTTTGCAGTATCTTTTTTATCTGTATGCAATACTAGTCTTATTTGCTACGTCTGCGGCCTCTCTTAAGCCAAGAACAAGGTACTACATTAATATATTTTTAGCTTTTGCAGCCATTTTAGTTACTGGCCTATTCTTTGTAGAAAGGACTTTGAACAACTCAACGGCATACACAATAAATTATTATCTGTCTTTCGATAATCCTGCAACCCTAAATATTTTCAGCCTTACTGTGGCACTGTCGCTTGGTATGGCAGCTCTAGTGGTAGCACAATATTTTAAAGATCGAAGCCTTAAATTAGCTTTAGAATTGGGCTATTTGATAGTAACTATATCTTTGGTAATTAGTCTGATTGTATTTAACGACACTATAAGATTAATCAGTAGTATTGCTCAGCTCGGTTCTCTTCTGGCCATGTCGTTATACATCTATAAAAAACCTACGAAATTCCAAAAACTCAAAAGATAAGCGTATTGACATTAATAGCTTAATAAAATAGTATATTACGGCCACAGAACAGACTGGAGAATTGTGAGCTCACAGAATCTGAAGCTTGTGACGTACTTAAAAAATGAGCAGAAATTGGCTGAGAAGTATCTCGAAGATACTTCGGTTTTTTTGACCAATACCTATAACGCTAAATTTACTGTTCGTGATCTGTTAGAGATTGCTTCATCACCTCATGAAATTGCAGCTCGTCGACAGTTCAATTCAATCCTTGTTATGCGTGACGTCTATGTAGACTCCGCTGAAATTAACAAGCAAATTGAATTGATTATAGGCTCATACAATAGCTATGCCACCCTAATGGGTTTTGCAAATTGCGTGGGTGATAAGATAGCTAAAATTGCCCATGACAGAGTGCTGGCAGTTAAAGACGTATGGCCAAAGGACGCTTTTGGTTCGCTTATGAGTTCGCTTCAAGTTTACTCGACTTCAAATATTGAATTCAGACAGAGTGTCAGAGCTGAAGCAAGTAATAAGCTAAACTTTACCAATTCTCTAGGGGCGTACATAACTCTCACGCCAGCAGAGCGAATCTTGTCTAATGTGTCGGTCACTCCGGCAGAAGAGCTTTGCTCCTGGATAGACCAAGCAGGTGTCGCATTCGCCAATACTCTTGCTAGTAATTAAAATAAAGTATAAAGATAGCCCGCCATTTAGGCGGGTTTTTACTATTAAAAAATTATCATTTGAGTTATGCTTATTAGATATGAGGCCAAAAAAAATTCCAGGAAGTTACGATCATGAAATCGCCAAAAGCTACATATGGAGGTGGCTGTTTGTCATTATAATATTGGTAGTTGCTGTCAGCCTGGGATCTTTTATTTTATTAAGGCCAAAACAGCAAAGCACTAAAACCGGACAAGATTTAAATAACAGCATTAGCTCTTATGAAAACCGCTATGTTGGTAAAAAGATGGAATATAATTTGACCGACATACAAAGCGATTGGGGCAAGATCAGTAATGGGGGCGGGTCTACCTATAAATTAACTGGGTCGTCTTGCACATCAAATTTGCTTTCTTCAGATAATGTAAAAAGCTTAGTTAATTCTGGCTCTACTCTAGCAAGTGCAATCAACAAACAACTTGAAGAAACAAAAGATTCATCACCTGATAAAACCATAATTATAGGTAATACCTACAGTGCCAATCTATCTTCCAACAAGGGAGATCTGGAGTTTATGATAAAAGACGCTGATTATAAGGCTGCAGACGGCACGACGCACAAAATAAAAATTTACGGTCAGTGGATTGGTGATTACCAGCTTTTTATTAGACAAGATTGCACAGTAGGCGATTTCAATAATTCAAAAGGAAAGCTCGAGTCCTTTATTGATAGCTTGGGGATAATAGTAAACTAGTTAAGTTTGCCCAGCTGATACTCTGCTAGTAATGCATCTGCACTTGAAGAGTGCTTACCTTCGCCGCCCTTATTATTATAAGCAGAGGTGGCGTCTTTGCCGCAGTAAGTGAGAATTAAGTCAGCGCCACCCGGGTGTTCATCGAGATAGCTTGTAACATCATAAACATTGCCCCTAATAGCTACCCAGCAATCACTAGATTTATTATGTTTTGATAGTTCGGTAGTTGATATTGTCTTTTCATCAATTACTACTTCTTCTTCAGTTGGCTGTTGCTGTGTGTTTTGATCTACTTTTTCGTCTATCTTTTCTTCCACAGCATTTTCCTTATTTTGGCTATCAATAAATCCCCAAACAAACATTCCACCCATAAGCACTGAAACAATAATTAAAACAACTGCTACAACCTTTTTCATGACAAATTAAACTCCTCAGTATTTATGTTTTTACCTTTAACTCCCTTTTGCTTAAGCTGTTTTTTGATAGCCTTCATCATGACTGATGGCCCACAAATCATAAAGTTTGCATCTTCTAAGTTTTTGCTCTTTTCAAAGATTATGTCGGCGCTTAAAAAACCATCTTTGTC
>JBIIKB010000068.1:0-3319 GCA_044233405.1 Candidatus Saccharimonadia bacterium
TTTGTCTTCGAAGTAAGTAATAAGATTAAAATTGCTCTTCTGTTTATCTATCGATTCAAGCTCGGCTAGGTAAAACGCATCTTGCTTGGTTTTTAAGGCATAGTATAAATCAATTTGCTGAGTTTCGTCTGCAGACTTAGCCATTGACATAAATGGAGTTACGCCTATGCCACCAGCTATCCAAATCTGCCTACTATTTTTTACAACCTTGTTAGAAAAAGTACCGTATGGGCCATCTATCTTAAATGTTGAGCCTTTTTCAGCGCTCTCTAGGGCCGCTGTAAAATCACCCAGCGCCTTTATGCCAAACTTTAGCTTACTATCGTTTGGCGAAGAGCTCATTGAGAAAGGATGGGATTCACCTAAAAGACCTTTGCTGTCTTGTTTAATAAAAGCGTACTGGCCCGGCACAAAGTTTAATTTATCGCCGATTGGACTCAAAACAATTTCATAAATACTTCCAGATTTACGAATGTCATCAAGTTTATATTCATAGAATTTAGCAAAATTACCGTGGAATATTGAACGGTATACATAAACTATTAGAGCCATCGCTATTAATACTGCAAAGTATATTTGTAAGCTCAAAATCCCATTACTACTAAAGCCTAGGTTGCTACCACCGACAAAGACAGCATGAATTGCACCCACAAATAATATCAAGCCAAGTAGTCGCTGAGCCAAAATAAACAACTTATAAGAAACCTTGATGTATAAGGTGACTATGATTGCCAGTGCCATTCCAAATAGGGCAATGCTGCCTAGGGCCCTGAATGGCGATAACAGGTTGGGCTTTAAAAATTCAAAGGCCGAATTAGGAGAAATTAAAAAATATCTGATAGTCAAAAACAGAGGGTGTAACAATAGCAGTATAAAGGCCATTGATCCGATATTGTGATGAGCGCGGTAGGTATTATCTAGGCCATGAAACATTCTATTATATATTTTGAATCTGGCACTAAGTATTACGGCCCAGGCAAAAAGTGCCATACCTGCAAGACCTGCCAGCTTACCCAGGCTCAGGAATATGTTTTGGGCGCCATCCCAATCTAGTGGCATCGCAATTAGCCATAGAATCACAGGTGTAAGAGCAATGATAACCGTAAGATATCCGCCCGGATTGAAGTATTTTCTTCGACTATTCATAAAAAATATTATAACAAATAAAAAACATCAAAGTATAACCTTGATGTTGTTTATAGTAGATCCAACGGCCACATGATTTTGGGATCCAGAATTTCTTCATTGCACTTTTCTATTTCTGAATTTTTGACAATGTAGAGCTCTACAGTGGTCGGAAAAAGCAGCTTATTATTTAGCAAGAACCGATCATAGCATTCTTTGTAGTCTTCTCTGGAATTAACTTCCTGAGTTAGGGGTACAAACGAATGAATATCCATCTCAAAGACCATGTCAGCGATCAAAGAGTATTCTCTTGAGATTTTTGGCTTCTTCTTTGGTGGGTCACCCAAGTAAATTCCTAAATTTCTTACAAAGCTTTGTTCAAAAAAGGTTCTTCCGTCGATTATCGTTTTGGTGTACACAATACTCCTTGAGGGACGAGGCTTGATATTATGCTATAAAATTTAATACAAGTCAATTAATTTATTTGGTAGTAGTAGCGTGCTAAAATAATTTCATGGGCAATCCAGAATCATCTAGTGACATAAAAGACAGGGGTGGTTTTAATAATGAACTAGTTGAAGAATTAATGAGAATAGAGTCTGAAGGAAATGAAGCTAGCTCTATCAGTCCAGAAAGCTTAAGCGATGGAGATAGTTTTTTAGAGAGGGCTGTTGATGCATCTGTTGAGGGTATAAAAAAATATATTGAAGATTTTGATGGAAATTTTGAAGATCTCGATGACAAAGCGATTTTTATCGCAGGTAGAATTGGGACGTTTTTGATGAAATTAATAGCCCTAAAGCTGCGTGCCGGCGCGGCTTTTGCAAGCATCAAGGGTGAAAGCATCGGTTATAATCTACAAGTAGCTAAAACTGCCCTAGAACAAGGCGAATGGGAGATCTTTCTGAACTAGAATGGAAAATAATTATCAAAAAGACATTTCGAAAGAATCAAAAGATTTCAATAAAACAAATTCTTTGTTTTTAGCCAAAATTGAACAAATCTTTTTAGATAATGGAAAAACAGCTGACGAATTTAATATAACTCTAGATAAACTCGGCGAGGCGATAAGTGTTAAGACTGCTGAAATTTTGCTTATGAGCAATCCGCCAAATGTTAAATTAAACCCTGACGGTATAGAAGACTACCTTGGCAAAAATTTTACTCAAGAGGAACTCATCAAAGCAAAAGAAATAGCTTCCAGAGGCATCATAACTGAATGGCTGGCAATAATAACTCGAAAAAATAATTAAAAGGAGGACAAATGAACGATAATTTAAAATATTTAAGAAATAAAAACAAACAGGAGGGCGACGCCCAAGAGGCAGAGCAAAACGTAGAGAATATGGCTAAAGACAATATTAACGAGAACGAAGTGGCCGAATCTCAAAAACCTGAAGACCAAGACAGCCAAATCGTTTGAATAATCAATCCAAAAAGAGTATTCTAGCGGTGTGACCGCACCTACGAACCTGCCCATAATTCGTTTTAGTACATCATGGGAACTGTACGAAAAGATAATTCGCAATATCTACCGATATCCTGACGACTCGGTTGATTTAGAAAAAGAAGATTTCAACGCCAGACGCATGATTTCCGATTGGCTTAATTATGAAGATGAAGTAGTCAGGGGCATCTGTTCAATTACAGGGTTGGAGTTCAGAAAAAACATTATTGATATCTGCATTGCGCCAAAAGTAATCAGCACATCCAGACCGATCATTATCGGTGTTGATGGCTACGACAGGCGCTTTGTCGATGAAGTAATGTTTCAGTTGATCATTCAGCTACTTATGGATAACACTTCTATCCCGTACACTTACGACGTAATTGAAGATTGGATTGATATTTTTAGCGATAGTCTTTACGAAGATGAAGCTTACTTTGTACCCGCTTTTGCTCTATTAAAAGCTCTTTGTCTAGATATCCTTAACGAGCCCGACAGGTTAGTGCGAATTACTAAAAGATGTGGGGGTCTTTTTAGGGGTGACGAAAAGGTAGCATGGGAATATGTAGACACTCATGACTACAAAGAAATAATTAATACGCTTCAAAGGCTATATAGAGCAATTGAAGATGAGTATGATTTTTAGCCGGTAATTGTGCCGGCTTTTTATATGCTATACTTTTTATAGTATGAAGCTTAGAGAGCCAGTAATGATTATTAAAGGCAGAGAGGGCACTGATGGTGCCG
>JBIIKB010000080.1:0-2980 GCA_044233405.1 Candidatus Saccharimonadia bacterium
ACAATAGCTACAATTAAAACCGATTTAGCTCTCAATGAAACAGGCTATTTAAATCCGAAGTTTGGCTCTCTACTTGAGCTTGGCAAGGGCTTGGCTTGGGTGTGCGTATAACTCATACCGCCAAATACCTGCCAAAGATTGATCTTGCCTTAGAGAGTATCACAGACTTCAGCACAAAGACTGAGGGTGGAATTGAGGGCGATGATACTATCCAATAAGAATCACTATTCAAAGTAAGCGTAGATAAAGCGCCTGAGGGGTAGATGAGCATACCCCAAATCGCTAAGGAGATTGGGATTGGTAACTCAACTAAAAGTAAAATAATTACTGAGCTTGACGGGTTTAACCCCATAAAGGCTGGGATTGGCATTAGAGTAGCTGATGCCTGCTCACCTGAGGATATAGTTAGGATTGGAGAACGGCTAGAAAAGGGCAAATAAATAATAGCTAGATAATTGCCTTTCTAACTTCAAACACCAAGGCCAGCCAATAAAAGTAGTCGACTTTTGTCGGCTATTTTTATTAGATTGCGTATAGATTTGAACCCAATGAGCGTAGTGGTGGGTTCGGTGGAGCGAGGTCATGCGCTGAAGCTTGCTACGAGCAAGATTGAGCGGATAAGGCGTAAGCCGCTATCCTACCACCCCAGCCAAGAGCGAATTGTAGTCCGGTACGCGTTTACGACCTGTATAGTGTATAATTGAATATATAAACTTGTACAAGATTTTAGACTTAAGAGTACGTGAAAAATAATGTATGTCCTAAAAGTATGAAAAAAAGAAAAGCACGACACACAAAATTATTCTTGTATATATTGGTGTTGGTCGGATTAGCTAGTGGCTTTTTATTTCTAGGTATCCAAAAGTGGGGCTACACCCCAAAGAATACTTTTCAAGCAATTATAGACCAAGAAGCCACCGTTCAGCCCAACACTGGAAGCGAGTTAGTGGATGGCCGAGCCAGTTTTTCAATTTTCACAAATGGCACAGAAAGGATATTCTCTGAAAGTAAGTACCATAACCAATCTCCTGACGTTTATATATCCCCCGGCGAGACTAATATTATTAAAATAAAAAAGAAAGGTGTTACGTGGCAGCAATTTTTTGATAGTCTGCCTGCGCCCATGAAGGTTACACCTGACTGTATATATACTGGAACGGGTCAGAGTTTTTGCAATACCAATACAAAAACGCTGAGGTTTTTCCTAAATGGTAAACAAGAAACAAATCTATTGCAGCAAACAATATTGGATGGTGATAAGGTTCTATTGAGCTATGGCGACAAAAATACAGACCTTTCCGTAGAATTAAGTAAGGTGCCAAGTCCTCGATAGCTAGTTATTGAAGTAATTATATAGTTTAAAATTATAAAATGACTATAAATAAAATTAAAAACGAAATTATTGGTAGGTATGAAGGTCTACTACCTCGAGATGTGTGGGGTGAGACATCCTTTTTCTACAACCCTGGTAGTTTTTTAGCTAGAGGAACGTATTTTATGACTATCAAGGAAAAGGATGGCGAAAATGACAAAGCATCAAAACTTAATAGGAATGGTGTGTTTAGAATTAATTGCGGAACTATAAAAAAAGATTTTGAAAACTTATTTGGCGATAGGCCTAGCCGCCCACCAAAAGGTGGAATTATTGAAGGGCCTTGGAAGTTTGATGAAAAAGATAAAATTATGCCTCATCCAGTTTATGGATGGGCTGGCTGGGTGTGCGTCATAAATCCTACCAAGAAAACTTTTGAGCAGTTTTTGAAACTTTCCGATAATTACTACATAGAAGCAGTTAAGCGATTTAACCAAAAGATTAAGTCTTACTGATTTATATATTTAAACATTAGCACAGTATAAAACTCAAATACTTCAAAGCTTGAAGCATCAAAGCGCATATGCAATGATAGTATGAATGATTGAATCGACACTAAATTTCTTTGAAAGTATTTCAAAAACAATGCCACTCCCGGCGTACATATTAATTGGATCTTTGGCCGAAGAGATAATAGCTTTCATTCCATCGCCTTTCATACTAACTCTTTCTGGATCTTTGGCTGCCAGCCAAGGTCAGAATATTATTTTCTTATTCCTGCTTGGGTTTATCGCAACTTTTGCCAAAACAATTGGCAGCTACGTTTTTTATATTATTGCCGACAAGGCAGAGGATATTATTACCGGAAAGTTCGGCCGTATATTTGGGCTCAGCCACAAAGGAATTGAGTCGATAGGTAAAAAATTGGAAAAAAGCACGCGAGATGAAGTTGCTATTTTCTTTCTTCGTGCCACCCCCTTGGTACCCACTGCACCAGTTTCGATTGTGGCGGGTATATTAAAGCTCGAACTAAAATCTTACCTGCTTGCAAGTGCGGCAGGGCTTTTTGTGCGCTCAATGTTTTTCTTATACCTTGGCTACACCGCAAAAGGCACGCTTGACGATTTATCGAACCAACTTTCAGGACTTGAAAGTATAGGTCGAATTTTATTGCTTGCCATAGCAGGCATTGGCTTAGTCTGGTTTTATAAAAAAAGAAAATCAGTGACTAAAGATCAAGATAAAAGTAAGTGAAAAAATTTAATAACCTAAAGATAATTTAAGTTCTTAACCCGACTATATACATACCATATAAAAATCAAGAATAGACTGCTAACTACAAGTGCGGTGAGATTAAATAAATTACTTAGTACAGACAATAGTTGTAAAACTAAAAATATCTTTAGTATGAAAGCAACTCTATAATTATCTTTAGAAAAAATTAAGTAAACAGCCAGAATAAGCTGAACTACAACCAGACCAATTGAAGCTATAAATAAAATGTTTTCTATTTTTCCAATATTTGTTATGAAGCTATCAAAGCCCAAGTATACTAACCATGAAGATAGCGTGATAGTTATTGCGGCATTTATAAAATAGAAAATTCCCAAAACTAGCAAGGATTTTACCCGCATAGATACTGCCCTATTAGAATCCGCAGTTTGGCTC
>JBIIKB010000081.1:0-2953 GCA_044233405.1 Candidatus Saccharimonadia bacterium
GGACATACCGCAGGGCCTCTAGGTATGGCAGATATATTTACGGCCTTATACTTCGAGGTTTTGCGCCATCAGCCACATAATCCTGAGTGGCCAGAAAGGGACAGAGTAGTACTTAGTAACGGACATATCAACCCAGTACTTTATGCGACTATGGCAAGGGCAGGATATTTCGAAATAGATGAGCTCAAAACTCTAAGAAAATTCGGTACTCGACTTCAGGGTCATCCAGAAAGATTACGGCTACCAGGACTTGAAACTACCAGTGGTCCACTAGGCAGTGGAATAAGTCAGGCCAGTGGTATGGCACTTGCTTTAAGAATGAACCAAGAAAAACAGCAGAGAGTCTGGTGCTTAACCAGTGATGGCGAGCATCAAGAAGGCAACACGTGGGAAGCAATTATGTTTGCGGGTAAAAATAAACTAAATAATTTATCCGTTATTGTTGATAGAAATAATATCCAAATCGATGGTATGACCGAGGATGTAATGCCTTTAGAGCCATTCGCGATGAAGTACCAGTCATTTAACTGGCATGTAATAGAAATAAATGGGCATAATTTTGATGATATTGTATCGGCAATGAATCAGAGTAAAGCTATTTTCGAAAAACCCACATGCATTATCGCGCATACTATTCCCGGCAAGGGCGTGGATTTCATGGAATTTGATTTTCGTTGGCACGGAATCCCGCCAGGATCTAAGGATATTTCTGGGGACCCTCCAAAAGATAGGCAAGCCAAAGTTGCCTTAGAAAAGCTCAGAACAATGAATGGAAAAATTAGGAGTGAGCATGAGTAATTACTTAGCCGAAGAAATATACGGCTCAAACATATTAATGGAGCCAACTCGAAAGGGTTTTGGGGAAGGACTTTTAGAGGCAGGTAAAAACGATAGCGAAATAGTTGCACTTTCGGCAGATTTAGTTGAGTCCACCCAGGTAGAGCCTTTTGCAAAAGAATTTCCAGATAGGTTTGTAGAGATGGGTGTTGCGGAGCAAAATTTAGTAACTGTTGCTAGCGGTATGGCAGCAATAGGCAAGAAGCCTTTCGTAACAAGCTATGCTAGCTTTAGTCCGGGCAGGAATTGGGAACAAATACGAACTACAATTTGCCTAAATGACAGGCCTGTTAAAGTCGTGGGTTGCCATTCCGGGGTTTCGGTTGGGCCCGATGGCGCGACTCACCAAATGCTAGAAGACATTGCATTAATGAGAGCTCTGCCGAATATGATTGTGGTTGTTCCAGCAGATAGCCTAGAAGCAAAAAAAGCTACAGAAGAGTTGGCTAAAATAGATAAGCCGAGCTATTTACGACTTACCAGAGAAAAAACAGCCGTTTTTACCTCTGAAAATTCAGAATTCAAAATAGGAAGGGCAGAAGTTCTTAATGAAGGGGACGACCTGACAATAGTTGCATGCGGACCATTGGTTTATGAGGCTTTGAAGGCAGCCAGAGAACTTAACAACATCGGCAAAAGTGTAGAAGTTATAAACTGCCACACAATAAAGCCGATTGATTCTAAAACCATTATAAAAAGTGCAAAAAAAACCGGTCTAGTTTTTACACTCGAGGAGGCTCAGACTACAGCGGGGCTTGGCGGAGCTGTATCAGAACTATTATCGGAGCATCAGCCAACTAAAATAATTAGACTGGGAGTTAGGGATAGATTTGGACAGTCTGGAACCATTTCTGAACTTTGGAAGGAATATCAACTAGACAGTGCTTCTGTGGTAAAGTCAGTTACAGAAGCAATAAAGGTTTGAGTTATGGATTTTGACATTTTATGCATTGGTTCTGCAAGGTTCGATATTTTCATAAGCGGTAAAGAACTGAAGCCCGATAAGTTTTCTGTAGAAAATAACATTGAGCTCAAAAACGATAGTTTTTATAAAATAGATCATTCCATATACGAAGCTGGAGGATCGGCCCTAAACGCGTCGATACTTTTTGCAAGGCAAGGAATAGCTGCCGGCTGTTTGGCTCGAACAGGCAAAGACCACCTTGCAAATCAAATTAAAATAATAGCAAAGCATGAGGGCGTACAAACTGAAACTATGGTTAGTACGCCAGAGCACCATACGGATTTAAATATACATATAGTTACTGAAAGAGCGACCGAAATAAACTTGGGTTATAGCAATTCTTCTGTTGCACTTAGGGCAAAAGATGCAAAGGTATCTAATCTGAAGTCAAAATTAATTTATTTTGCTGATTTGCCTGAAGATTTTAGAATTTTTAAATACTACTGTAATTGGGCAAAAGTTAATAAGGCGCAAATTTATGTTAACATCAAGGACTTTAAAGGTTACAAGAAGCGACAGATTAACTATGTATTGGCTAATTCAAACAAAGTATTGGTTCCATTGATGCTTGCGAGTGCATACTTTGGTGAAGAAAATAGCCCCGTCGAAATTATTAGGCAGATGAATGGCATTGGAGTGCAATCCTTAGTGTTGTATGATGTTACTAGTAATTCTTATGCTTTTGAGGATGATACAATTTTTATGGCTCCAACTTACAAAAAACTTAACCCACTTGATATGACTGGAAGTGAAGATGCCTTTGCTGCTGGTTATGTATCGGAAACTTTTCAACAAAAGAGTGTTCCGCAGGCTTTAACTATGGCTAGTGCAAATGCATGTTCGGTGATGGAAATTTTCGGGACTAGAATCGCTATATTAAAAAAACCAGCCCTAAGGACTTTAAAGGTAGAAACAGAAACATTATGAGCAGAGAGCATAAAATAGATATTTTGAGCGTCGGAGACGTGGTGACAGACGCATTTATAAAGCTTTTGCCTCATGAGGCGAGTATTAAAAACCCAGGCTCGCATCATCCGCTACTTTGTATGACATATGGGACTAAAATACCATTTGAGAATGCGACTGTTATTGACGGTGTTGGTAATAGCCCTAATGCAGCAGTTTGCTTCGCCAAGCTTGGGCTCAATTCGG
>JBIIKB010000082.1:0-2921 GCA_044233405.1 Candidatus Saccharimonadia bacterium
AGCTTTTTATTGCCCACTTCAAAAACAATTATTGGTATTCCAACATCTTTTCCTACTACATCAAAAGCTGAGGACATAGAGTGCCTAATTCTTTTATCTAGCTCATCATTATCTTTAGCCTCAAACAACTCATCATAATCTATGGAGCAAACATTCTTTAGCACCTCGCTTATTGCTGCATCTGAAAAATCTTTATCATTATGAATTTTTATTCCAAATTCGGTATAGAGAGCATCGGTCAATTTTCCGTTGTATTTATCTTTTGCCGCCTCGATTATCCGCAGCATCTCCTGAGTCTTTTTGAATTTCTCCAAATAATCCTTGTTCATGCTGTCACCATTTTTTATAGAAAGACTAAAGCTCATCCATTCCACATCTACTTTTTGAGTCTTCTGAACTTCCTTTATCCAGCGCGATGTGTTCCAGCACCATGGACAACCGGGGTCAAAATAAAACTGTATTTTTGTCATAATAAAATTATAGCACTTACTTTGTCTTGCCGTTGCAAGTTTGTGGCGACCACAACCCTATAGAACTTTCTTTTGCCACTGCCTGGGCATTCTTAAATTCATTTTGATACTTATAACTTTGACTTCTATAGGTATATTCGTTGGCATAACCTTCTTTTATAAGCTTTAAGTTAACTAGTTCATTATCGCTCCACACATAAGCAAGTAAGCGGTTATACTTATCCTTTTCGCCAACAATTGGATCAAACTCTAGTCTCACTCGACCGCCAGATAATAAATCTTTACTTTTATCAGATGCCTCCTTGCCAAAGCACTGCACTGGTTTTCTGGGATCAAGAGTCTCTGGAGTATCAATACCAATCATTCTTACCTTTTCAGACTTACCATACCTCTCAATTTCAATAGTATCTCCGTCTATTACTTTTTTGACACTGTAGGTGTCTTTTGGCTGATTGTTTTGAGTTTCTCGAATAGACACAAGGGCTGCTACAAAAAATAGTAAAAGGCCTATAATAATCAACTTAATTGGCTTACTCATACTAGCTCAGTATCTTTTAGCTCCCTGCCTCTTCGTCTAGAATATACGCTCTCCACTATTCCAACCGCAAATAAACTTACCATTAAGCTGGTTCCGCCTGCAGAAATAAAAGGCAAAGGAATGCCAGTAACAGGCATAATTCCCAAATTCATTCCAATATTTACAAATACATGCACCACAAACATGGTAGCGATTCCAACACATAACAAACTTCCAAATCTATCTTGAGCCATACTTGCGTCAATTATCATTCTAATAATTACTGTTACAAAAAGTAGTATTGCAACTAATGCGCCTACGAAGCCAAGCTTTTCAGCTAAAACCGCAAAAATAAAGTCTGTTGGTGAACTTGGCAAAAAATTACCTTGACTCTGAGCGCCTCCGCCCAAGCCTTGGCCCGATACACCACCAGAACCAACTGCTATAATTGCCTGCTTTACATTATATCCAGTCCCGGATGGATCGGCTGTGGGTTGCAGAAAAGTACTTACCCTTTGCTTCTGATAGTCTTTTAGGAATGGATAAGTTAATGGCATCGTAACTAGTAAGAGCAAGATTAATCCAATCATATATTTTTTATCAACCCTTGTAGCCAGGGTCATAACAAACCAAATTGAGCCGAGCACAATTGCCGTTCCCAGATCGGGCTGAACCAAAACCAAAAACATTGCCGGAAGCGAGTAAGCTAAAGATTTAACAAGAACTCTAAACTGATTAGAGAAATCATAGTTTTGCGAATAAAATTTCGCGAGCACAATAATTAAGATAAGTTTAGAAACTTCCGATGGCTGAAACTGAAATGGACCAATAGCTATCCAGCGAGTAGCACCAAGCCTTGTAACACCTAAAAATTCTACAGCCAATAGAAGAACAATCATTATTACGTACAATGCTCCACTGTATGATTTGAGAATCTTATAGTCATTTCTGGCGGCCACAACCATCAGAAGAAGGCCTATCAAGGCGTAAACGATCTGTCTGGTTGTGTCCAGCTGGTTTGAAACTGCCTTTGCCTTTATTCCAAGGGAGTAGAGAACAATTAAGCCAAGAACCACCAGCAAAGTAGAGGCTGCCAGTAGCAAGTTATCTAAATTACCAAATTGCCAGAATGACTTACGTCTCATTTTTTCTCAAGTTCAATAGTCAATTGAGCGCCATCGACAGAAACTTGCTTAGTAAAATCTAAGCCCTTTTCGGACTGCATAAATTGCTCAGTAAGTGTCTCTTGAATAATCATATTTTTAAACTCATCTACTGCAATATTAAGCACCTCTGATTCACTGTAAAGACATAGTTTTATCCTATTCTCAACCTGTAAGCCAGCCTCCTTACGAGCTGACTGGATATTCCTTACTATGTCTCTTGCAATACCTTCGTTATGCAGTGATTGAGTAATTTCTGTATTCAATTCAACAGATAATTTGTCGTCTTGTTTGTAAGTTAAATCTTTTACATTTAGCTCTTCTGCGATGATCTCTTTGAGCCCCTTTTGAAGATCATTGGGGCCTCCAAGCTCTGCAGAAGCCAATGGTTGGCGTACTTTGATTTTAGCTTCGGCCCGTATAGACAAGCCATCATTAACATATTGCCTTACCATTTCCATATCTGAGAGTATATCACTATTCAACTCGGATGCTTCAGGCCAATCACAAAGGTGGACTGATTTAGGTGCGCTCATGATATCGGTAGTTAAATTTCTGTATAGCCAGTCACTCATAAATGGCGACCAAGGAGCCAATAGTTTACATGTAGTGACTAATGACCAGTGAAGCGTCTTGTAAGCCTCTAACTTATCGCTGTCATCCTCTGATTTCCAAAATCTACGTCGACTTCTGCGCACATACCAGTTAGACATATCGTCCACTAGTTTATATATTGGCCAAGTAGCCTTGCTTAGCTCAAAATTATCTGCT
>JBIIKB010000083.1:0-2875 GCA_044233405.1 Candidatus Saccharimonadia bacterium
GAAGCCTATCGAGCACAATCACAATAAATGGTGTTAAAAAGCGAGCTTCAGAAGTGATAGGATTGCAGCCAATAGTTGTTTTTGTACCAGATGACTCAAGACTTATAACCGATGGCCCACAATTTAGGCGCAATCTAATTAACAGTATAATCATTCAGACTTCCAAAGATTATTTAAACGCGCTTAATAAATTCCAAAAAATTCTAAATCAACGAAACAGGCTTTTATATAGCCTTAGAAACAATCTCACAAGCAGCAAAGATCAGCTTTTTGTCTATAACCTACAGCTTGCCGAACCTATTAGTACTATATACAAATATCGAGACGAGTTTATCTCCTTTTTGAACAATAATTTGAGCGAAAAGTATTCCTCAATTAGTGGTTCAAAAGATAAGGTTCGTGTTGATTATTTAAATACATTAGCAAAAGACAAGGACGATATTTTAAAAATGCTAGAAAGCAACACGGTTGATGATATAAGGCTTGGGTACACAAGTAAGGGTCCACATAAAGATGAAATACTGATTTCTCTTAATGATTTTCCGTCTAGAGATAATTTATCGAGAGGTGAAAACCGTTCATTGTCGCTTGCTATTAAACTTGCCGAGATAGAATACTTAAAAATTAAAACCTCTACTCCCCCTCTGCTGCTACTGGACGACGTTTTAAGCGAACTTGATAGTGATAGGCAAAAACATTTAATTGAGCAAGCAGATAAGCAGCAGACGATAATAACTTCAACCGAAATAGATAAAAGTATTAGTGGCTACAAATTAATAAACTTATAATGGATCACATAAAAAATAATCTAGATAAATATTCAGAATATAAATCTAAATCAACAGAACTCGATAGCATTAGAAAAAAGATAATAAAAATTACTGGGATAAGTCCAGTCTCCTTAAAGATTAAAAACGAAACCTTATATCTTAAGGCAAATAATAATTATGAAGCGCTCGAGCTGAGGATGAAAATAGAGCATCTAAACAAACACCTTAGCATGAATATTAAGATAATCTAATATTTATATTCCAATATACTCAATTAAACCTTTATCCCCGCTTGGATTAGGTAGAATAATACTGTAATAGAGTGTTTTTTCATCCCTATCTACAAAGAATGATTGTAAGTATGTAATATTGGCATTATCAATTATCTTATCAGCCCTCAAGTTTTCAATATTCATTTCCCATACGCCCTCTTGATCGGTGTATATAAGCTTATCTTTATCAATCCAGGTAGTAAGGTTGGGTTTTGCAATTTGTTTTGTATAAAGCAGCGTGTTGTTGCTTGCTGATATATCGTAGAGGTGCATTCCTTCAGCATTAACATAAGCTATTTTTTCTGAATCAGGGCTAAAAACTATAGCAGTTATGCTAGATGTGGATTCTATTTTTCTGATGAACTTTGAATCACTAATTTTCTTTAAAAATATGCTTCTATCGGTTTCATTTTCTGTTTGTCTGGCAGATTCCCCCTCATCACTAATGTCTTCTGTTGTGGAATAGGCATAGTAATCATTATCAGAGAGTGCTAGGTTCACAAATTGACCCTGAACATCCTTAACCAGCAGGTTACCGGCAGAATCTGGTGTTTGCTTTAAAACTATCCCTGGCCCAACAGATGCAAGTATTTGGTTTTTAGAATTAGCTACAAAGTTATTGAGATTTTGACTTTCAAACTCATATGCATCAGTACCATCTTCCTGTATTACTTGATTGAAAGATATTTCGCTTATCTTGCCAGAATTTAAAAACCCTACTTTATTATCGTACTTTAGTATTGCCTGATTGCTGTTTGTCCATAAAATTTCACTTACATTTCCAGGAAAGGGAGACACTGGGTAGTTGGATGGAATATTTTTACCTATACTCACTCTCTCGAGGAAGTTATAAGTCGGGTTTAAGTAGTTAATGTTGTTGGCTAATACATTTAAGCTTGTTGCAGTTACTTTAGATGCATTATTGGGCTTCTTAATTTCAAAAGGATTTATTTCGAATTCATAGCTTTTTCCGCTTTTTATATTTACAGTCTGGATAGCTGACTTCTGCCCGTCTTCAACCTGATAAGTAAATTCACCAGTGTTTGATGTAAATGACACACTCGATTTACCAAGTAGCTTTTTGCTGTAACCTGTAGTTTTTATATCAAGTTGATATATGCTCGAGTTTTTGGGGGCAACAATCTTTACTCTGCCTCTCAAAACAAAATTAGTGATTATATAAAACAAAATTAATATTGAAAGCAGTGATATGACACTGATTGTTATGATTCTTTTATTTCTTTTTATGTAGTCATCATTCATATAATTACTCCGGCAAGTTATTAAATGCTGCAATTAATGGGGGTTGAGGGTTCAGCATATCTCCCTGCGTAGGGCAGCCATTTTCTCTTGAGCAAGCTGGGTGCCTATCGTAGCTTTTGTTGTAAATATCAAAATGAAGATGCGGTGATGTGTTCTGGGCATCTGCAGAACTTCCAACCTTACCAATCGTTTGGCCTGCTTTTACAACATCCCCTATCTTGACTGTGGTTGTGCCAGAAGCCATGTGTGTGTAGTAATAGAGGTACTGATCATCACCTTTGATTGTTACAGAACAGTTTTTGCTACAGCTTGGGTTTGCATTAACAACCTTACCCCCGATTGATGCTACAACTTCAGTGCCTTCTGGAACTCCAATATCGGCAGCTGGATAAACTCCATGACAGTTAGTTTGGCTTGTATAGCACCAAACCAAACCTTGCGAATTGCCTTTTTTAATTTGCGATTTAGTTGTTCTTAAAGGAAATACAAAACCATCCGGCCCTTGACCTAACCCTCCGGCTTGGTTATTGCAGTCAGTTGGAGTGCTGTTTGAGCTTGAAACTACACTCG
>JBIIKB010000085.1:0-2860 GCA_044233405.1 Candidatus Saccharimonadia bacterium
GTATATCACAGTTACTTTCTTACCAGAACGACTCTGTTCAATGGAATACTCCAAAGACTGCCTTATTACCTCAACCACCGGGGCAGTGAGCTCTGTCGGATGTCCACCAGTAATATGCACTTCTCCATCTTCATCTACAGAGGAATTAATCGAACCAATCACTACTACCTCATGTCCATGCTCGTTAAAGTAACTTTCAGCTTTTGGCCTACCTTCATTGCCTTCTGCCTCCTTAATTCGACCTGCTTCAGCGGCAGCGAATCCTGATTTGGAATCCGTTTGAGGCATATACATACCCCAAGCTTTTGTCCTGGCAGAAATTTCTTCCAGCTCCTGCCCAATATTGGTTTCGGCAATGTCTTTACCACTCTCCTCTAGGTTGTCCTCCCCACGTCTATCTTCGGCAATTGTTTTTAATTCATTATATATTGTAGGTTTTCCCGTTGGCTGATCTGGACTTTGAGCTGGATTTGAAAGACCCTCTTGACTCATCACTTAATCTTCTTGCTTTTAATAACGTCTTTAATTTCTTCGATTTGGTCTCGTAATTCGGCAGCCTTCTCGAATTGTAAATTGGCAGCTGCCATTTCCATTTGTTCATTTAGTTGCTTACTAAGATAGGCAAGCTCATCTTTGGGTACTTTATAAAAATCAATTTCCTCTACATCTACAGTCTCAGCTTCTACTTCCGAACGTAAAGATTCGGCTATAGCTTTTTTAACCGTGGTTGGCGTAATGCCGTTTTCTTTATTGTGTCGCTCTTGTAGCTCGCGTCGATTTTTGGTTACATCAATTGCTCGTTGCATACTGCCTGTCATATTATCTGCGTACATGATAACCTTGCCTTCTTGATGTCGTGCAGCTCGGCCAATTGTCTGAATAAGTGATGTCTCTGAACGCAAAAAGCCTTCTTTATCAGCATCAATAATCGCAACCAAACTAACTTCTGGCAAATCCAGTCCCTCGCGAAGCAAGTTAATTCCTACCAAAACATCATAAATTCCAGCCCTAAGATCCCTTAATATATCACTGCGCTCCAGTGTATCCACATCGGAATGTAAATACTGAACTTTGATATTTAATTCATTTAAGTAATCGGTTAGGTCCTCGGCCATTCGCTTGGTCAATGTTGTTACTAAAACTCTTTGGCGCTTTTTAATGCGATCTCGAATTTCGGCAATAATATCATCCACCTGATTATCGCTTGGGCGTACCTCCACAATTGGGTCAAGAAGACCTGTAGGTCTTATAATCTGATCAACGGTCTGCTCAGATCTGCTTAATTCGTAGGCCGCAGGAGTTGCTGAAACATATATAACCTTATTTATATGTCTTTCAAATTCGGTAAAGTTTAGCGGTCGATTATCTAGTGCGCTTGGTAATCGAAAACCGTGCTCTATTAAATTTTCCTTGCGCGCCTTATCGCCACTATACATACCTCCAACTTGCGGAATCGTCATATGGCTCTCATCTATTAACATCAAAAAATCATCTGGGAAGTAGTCCATTAAAGTGGCTGGCTGCTCGCCAGGCTCGCGGTTAGTCAAATATCTAGCGTAATTTTCAATCCCCTTTACGTAGCCAGTCTGCTCCATTATTTCGATATCGTACTTAATTCTATTTTCTAAGCGTTGGGCTTCCAAAAACTTAGCATTAGATTTAAACCATTCAACACGCTCCTCGGCTTCGGCTTTTATTTTTTGAATTGCCACCTCAAGCTGTTGTTTTGGAGTAACATAGTGTTTTGCTGGAAAAACATTAAGTTCGTTAAGTTTGCCTGTAACTTCACCTGTAAGGTAATCGATTTGCTTGATACTATCGATATCATCTCCGAAGAACTCTATGCGATAGGCACATTCTTCCCCAATAGGAAAGATGTCTAGGTTTTCGCCACGAACCCTAAAAGTACCACGCTCAAAACTAATATCGTTGCGCTGATATTGTATGTCATTTAGCTGCCTTAGGAGCTTATCTCGTTTGCGGACTTCGCCGAGCTTTAATTTAATTGTCATTCCCTGGTAGTCATCAATACTGCCAATACCATAAATACAGCTTACCGAGGCAATAATAATTACATCTTTTCGACTCAATAAGCTTGCAGTTGCAGCGTGTCTTAATCTATCAATTTCTTCGTTGATATCGCTATCTTTTTCTATATAAGTATCACTGCGTGCGATATAGGCTTCTGGTTGATAATAATCGAAGTAACTAACAAAATAATGAACAGCGTTATCAGGGAAGAATTCTTTGAATTCACCATAAAGTTGAGCCGCCAAGGTTTTGTTGTGGCTCAATATCAAAGTCGGCTTACCGTAATTTGCTATTACGTTAGCCATCGTAAAAGTTTTGCCTGATCCAGTAATACCCAAGAGTGCCTGCTCTTTGTATTTGTTACGCAGACCCTCGGTCAATTTTTTGATTGCTTCAGGCTGGTCACCGGCGGGCGGAAACTTTGAATGTAAATTAAAAGCGCTCACGCTACTATTGTAGCAGTCTAGCGGCCAATAAATACAGACTTAATAGTCGAAACCAAAGAAGGTCGAGCAATTGCTACGACTTCTACGATCGATTCCGAGCTATAATATTCAATTCGTACTTTTTTATTTTGTGTTGTAAGCATTTTGTTTTTTGTTTTTTAATATTGCTTAAGTTTATTTTGCTCTTAAATAAACCGGGTGTCAATATTTTTTTTAATAAATATTTTACTAACCGCCATTAACAGCAGCTGCAAAACTCTGGATTACCAAAAATATACCAACAAGAACAAATGCTGAGCACATCAGAAAGACTGTGAGCATGTTCACTTTGGTAGTTTTGTTGTTTGATTTTGTTTTTTTAACTGGCATAACCCTCCTAAAGT
>JBIIKB010000086.1:0-2853 GCA_044233405.1 Candidatus Saccharimonadia bacterium
TTTACTGGCTGCAATTATTGCTCACGGAAAAACAACAATAGATAGGATTGAACATATCGATAGAGGGTACGAGCATTTTGATGGCCGGCTACGCTCTCTGGGCGTTAAGATATCAAGAATCGGCTCAAAGTGATAAAATATCAAGTATGTTTAGTAAAAGAATCGCAATTGATTTAGGTACTGCCAATACCCGAGTATACATTCCCAAAAAGGGGTTAGTTGCTAATGAGCCTTCGGTAGTTGCAATTAGTGTTGAAGATAATAGGATTGTTGCTATTGGTAGTGATGCCAAAGAAATGCTTGGCCGAACACCAGATATTATTGCCGCTTCTAAGCCGCTAAGAAATGGAGTCATTGCCAATTACAGAATAACTGAGGCTCTACTCAAATACTTTCTTAATAAAATTACGGGGCATATAAGATTGATCAGGCCAGAACTCATGATTACTGTACCGACGGGTGTTACCTCGACAGAGAGAAGGGCAGTAATTGATGCATCAATTGCCGCCGGAGCAAAGAAAGTGTATATAATTCGAGCTCCAATTGCAGCAGCAATAGGTGCTAATGTGCCTATTTCGGCTCCAGCTGGTAATTTAATCGTTGATATTGGAGAGGGTACAACCGAAGTTGCAATTATTTCCTTGGGTGGTATTGTTGCGCAAAATTCAGTCAGGGTGGGTGGTGCCAGAATCAGCTCGGCAATTGCCGAACACATACGTAAAAAACACGGCTTAGTCATTGGAACTCAGACTTCTGAAGAAATTAAGAAAAAAATTGGTTCTGCAACAGCCCTTGATAAACCTAGAAGGATGCAAGTTCGTGGTAGAGACGTCGTTGGGGGCCTCCCAAAAACAATTGAAGTTACAAGCACAGAAGTCACAGCGGCTATAAAAGATCGTTTAGAAGATATAATAATGGCAGTAAAGTCAGTTCTAGAGCAGACGCCTCCGGAACTTTCGAGCGATATTATAGATAGGGGAATGATAATTACCGGCGGAGGAGCGCTACTTAAAAATATCGATAAACTCATGACTAAAGTTACTGGCGTTCCAGCCTACATCGCCGAGGACCCTATGCTTTGCGTTATTAAGGGGGCTGGCACAGCCCTAGAGAACCTCGATGAGTATATAAGAAGTGTTGTGACTAACAAATGAAATCTATAAGTAAGATAACAGAAAAAATTTCAAAAGAAGTAATCGTTTTTGGGCTTTTGGCGATACTGTTAATAATGCCGTTCCATGCCTTAATTAGCACATTCATAGGCTCATTAGGAATTAATAAGCTCTTGGTGCAGTCCTGGAAAGAAGTATTAGTGGTTGTAATGTCACTTTGCTGGGTGGTGTATCAACTGACGAAAAAAAGACTGGCAATTAAGGCTGACTCAGTTAATATCCTGTTCTTGTTGATAATTTTTTTAAGCGCTATAGTAACCTTACTTATCAGGCCCAATTCAGAAGCTGTACTTTTTGGTGTAAAAACAAATCTAGTTGCGTTGGCTGTGTTTTTTATTGCTCAAATACCAATTGCATCCAAGTCGTTTTTAAAAAATAACTTGCAATGGATAGTAATTTTGCCAGCTGTAATTGTGTCTATGTTTGCAATTTTTCAGGCATTTTTGATCCCACCGGAGTTATTAGAAAAAATTGGATATTCAGTTGAAACAATTAACCCGCGTCAAATTATTGATGGCTCAATAAATTTTTATAGATCTTTTTCAAGTCTTGGAGGGCCAAACCAGCTAGGCGCTTATCTTCTTGTGCCATTAGCTTTTTCTTTAGTTTATGGAATCAAGCAAAAAAACTGGCTAGCAATCCTGTCTTCGATTCCTATTCTTGCCGGTATAGTACTGAGCTTTTCCAGAAGCGCATGGATTGGAGCAGTTATTACTTTTTTCCTATCAATATTTATTTCAATACCCAAAAAACAAAAAATTTACTTTCTAGTTTCTAGTTTGGCGTTGGGCAGTATAGTTGGCGTATTAGTTTTGAGTCAAATAGGAACCAATGAGCGGCTTCAAAATGTTTTATTGCACGGCAGGGTTTTTGAAGGCAGAATAGAGGGCTCGGATCAGCAAAGAATAAACTCTATAGCAAATACGGCCTCCGAAATAGTAGCTAGACCATTTGGGCATGGGCTTGGTTCAGCTGGACCAGCTAGCTTTAGGGCAGACAAGCCGGTAATTCCAGAAAATTGGTTTTTGCAAATAGCTTATGAAATTGGAATAGTAGGTTTACTGCTGTATATTTTTGCCTTTGCCGCATTGCTGGGCGATTTTATTAGAAATAGATCAAATCCACTCGCCGCTAGCCTTTTTTCTGCAACTGTAGGAATTTTAGTAATTAATATCTTCCTACAAGCTTGGGCTGATTCAACCTTGGTGCTATGTATGTTCGCTCTCTATGGAATATATAAATCAAAAAGTTCATGAAAATAGCAATACTACATGACTGGCTTAATCAGAAAGTGGGTGGCGCAGAGAGTGTACTCATAAAACTTTCTAAGATGTATCCTGATGCAGACATATATACGATTGTCTATAACAAGAAAAAATTTGAAGGTCTTTTAGATGAGAAACGAATTAAGACTTCCCATCTCCAGAAAATGCCAAGTTTTATAAAAAGAAGACCCAAGCTCCTGTTACCATTCATAAAAAAAGCAATACAAAAGTGGGATTTAAGTGAATATGATTTAGTTATTAGTTCGTCTTCAGCATGGGTCAAGAATGCTAATATTCCAAATTCTGTAAGACACGTATGCTATTGCTATAGCCCTGCAAGGATGCTTTGGGATAGTTGGCCAAAATATATGTACGATTTAAAGATCGGCTCCCTGGGTAGGCTGTATGTTACTAGC
>JBIIKB010000104.1:0-2852 GCA_044233405.1 Candidatus Saccharimonadia bacterium
TTGCCATATTGCTGGAATACCTTTTCGGAATTATTAACGCGCTGAGGAATTCCAGCACTGCCCGATCTTTCAAAGTTGTTTTCCCAAGATATGGCAGCATCTTTTACGGTTGTTGTTTTTAGGAATCTTTGAAAACCAGCCTTTTCCCCTGTCTGGGTGACTTCAAAAATTGTATACTCCAGCTGTATTTGTAAGTCATTAGGTTGCTTGCCTCTTTCTCTTGCAAAGTTGATTAGCCCAGTTTTTCTACCCCCTAGCCACTGTGCTATTCCAAAGGCCCCAATGCTGTTTGTAATATTAGGATCAATGGTTGTGTTGCCGCCAGATTCTAACATATAGTTACCTACAATAGCGGCGGCATGAACTGCGTCTATACCCTCTCTTCCATTAAAAAAGTTAAAAGCTATTTCAACATTGTTATCACCTGAAAAACCGTTGTCCGTTACGCCTGTTGGGCAAGTGCATGTGCTATTACCAGTTTCTGCGTTAGCATTGCCACCAAGACTCTTGGACACCGTGTCAACATAAGCTTTTCTTCCCTCTTCTGTATAGGGGTGAACGCCAAGCCCATCACTAACAATTAACGTTGGCTTTTGTTTTACTACGCTGTTCCAGTCTATTACTTTATAACCTAATGATGAGTTTTCTTTCAATATACTATCTATTTTGTCTGTGTCGATTGGTCCACCGGTGGTTCGGGTTGAATTATTAGCCCCTACATTTACCCAGTAAATATTAGCATTTGGAGCACCAGCCTTAATTATATCTACTGTTTTTCGAATATTTGCGGCATCAATACCGCCATTCGTTCCAAGCTCAACAACAATTGTATTGGCATTTGCCCACTGTGCTTGGTCTCTTTTAAGTACACCGATACCATCTAGGTTGCCGCTTCCATCCCTGAGTGATCTAGACGCTTTGGAGTTGATTACTACATCTGTGTAACCATCTGCTTTGAGCTTGTCTTTGAGTCCTTTATTGGTTGCAGAATCTTCGGTTATTGAATCACCAATAAGATAAACCTTACCAGCTTTAGCACCGCCCCCTGCAGTTGCTGTTGTGGGGCCTGGCTTGGCTTTTTGATCTTGAGTCCATGCAAATTTTAATTTTGACCCGCTTCCACCTACATCTGGACCTCCGCTGGTCCATGTTTTAGCACCTAATGCTTCCATTGCCTTCGGGGGTAGACCGCCGACTCTACCCTGGTATCCGGCAGGAGTATCTTTTCGTGGAGCACCCCATAGCTCTCTTTGCTGAGTGTCGCCTTGCCCCCCCTTTGTACCTGTCCAGGGTGCAGGGCCTGCTTCCAAAGCAACAGCAACTATGCTCTTGCCATTTTCTGGGTTAGTAACGGTTACCCTTCT
Organism: Candidatus Saccharimonadia bacterium; assembly: GCA_044233405.1. GTDB lineage: Bacteria > Patescibacteriota > Saccharimonadia > CAILAD01 > BJGX01 > BJGX01. The sequence continues at coordinate 1,365 of JBIIKB010000104.1, forward strand.
AGGTTCTTGTTGGTTGCCATACCAATCAAGCTCTGACTGGTTTAGATTAGTACTGGTTCCGTTCCATGCCCAGTCTACATAAGGCCAGCGCATGGTTATATAGTAGTCACGGTATTCTTGACCAAGGGCTGCAAACTTTGTAAATGTTACTCTCTCGCTTAGATTACCATCTAGAAACTTACCAGTTTCGTCTATTCTTGCTTCTGTGGCAACACCCCCTTCAGATGCGGGTAGTTTACGACCCTCTAGTTCTTGTCCACCAGCTGCTCCACTTGCTCCGGTGGCTCCACCACCACCAGCGCAATCAGTCGGGTCATACCAAGGAGCTCTTTCTATGGCGTATCTTTGACTAAAGCCTGAAGGATCACTTCCGTCTTCATTGCTAAGTGCTAAGACAGGGTTTATCTGTGAAATAAATATAAAAGATATTAAAATAAAATTTAAAAGCCAAGATATTTTATTATTTGAAATAATTTTAAACACCACCATCCTCCTCTGGTTCACCAATAAAGTTTAAGCTAAAAGTATTTAAATATTCTGATATATCTTTAGGTGTATTTATTAATTTTTCTTGGTCGAATTCTATTGCTGGTGGAATTGCAACTTTCCATTTTTTATTTTCCCGTTTTGCTGCAAACGCAAGATTGTCATCAGGGTTATTTTTAGATACCAATGTTGCAGCCAACCACCTGTCATTATCATAAAGAGTTATTGATATTAGCTTATAGTTTTTAAGAATGTTGCTGCTAATTCCTTGAATATTTGTAAGTCCATTTGGTGCAATTTTATTATCTGACATATCTATAACAAACTCATTTTTGGCTGAATTTTTAACATTTATTTCAATATTTTTATCTTCATATCCATCTGCCTTAACAGTAACCTTTTGCTTGCCAGTGCTTAGGGGCAAGGTCTTGCTAATTGTTACATTGTATTCTTTTTTATCAACCAGCAGTTTGTATTTACCGTCTGGTCTTATAGTAAAGGTTACGTCTACTTTTCTATTTAAGTATATAGAACTGATTAAAATAATTATGAAGATTATAATAATTGAAATTATTAAATAGAGAGTATATTTTTTCATAGCGGTCCTGTATTTAATGATCTTCTGGCAGCTTTATTACAAGGTGCATTTTGTGCTCCACCACCACCGGTGTAAGGCACATCTATTGGACCGCCATATTCACAAAGGATATCTACATGGAAATGATCTTTGTGCCCTGTAATACACCTTATGTTTATGGGGGTTCCTTTGCTTTCAGCATAGGCTCTTATTTCCTCAATACTACCATCAGTTCCGCACCACCATATATTTTGTATTAAGCCAGTATCAACAAAAAGCTTACCTAAATCCACTGTTGCTTGCCTGTTGTAGCCAGACTTAGTATTATCTGCGGCAAAAATACTGCCATTATTAAGAGCTACAAGATCCATAGCAATTCCCCAAAAGTGAGATTTGTGACCTGCGGCATTCATGTCTCCGATATG
>JBIIKB010000100.1:0-2838 GCA_044233405.1 Candidatus Saccharimonadia bacterium
CTTTGGGGTAGCACTAGACCTTCGGCGGAAGTGAGGCTTTCGAGGTTGAGATCGCCATAAATATTACTTGGCAATATAAGTCCTTTGGCAGACTGGAGCTTATAAAGTCCAAAATAACCTAGCACCTCTGCCTGTTGGGTTTCTTCGTTGTATAGAACATTGAGTCTTTGAGCTATTTTATTAGCTTCTTCTCGAGAGTATGTGCCGTCTTGTATCAGCCACTGCCTCATGGCTTCGACTTGTCTTTCTAGTTCTGCTATTTGGGCTTCTGGTGTATTCTTAGCTTTTTCTTTGGCAACTTCTGCTTTAGCTTGTGCGAGCAGATCTGCCCCAGCTGAGTCTTCGTGTTGTTTTGTTACTAGCCCCTCCACGCCGTAGGGATCAAAAGCCGAGCCGGGGTTTTCGGCATTGATTTTGTCTATGAATTCTCGTGGGGTGAATGATTCGGGCATTAGTATTAATACTTATGTGTATATTATACAAAGTAATTATGGTTATAACAAAAAGCCCCTGCTCACGACAGGGTCTTTTTTGTTTTTACCTGAGTATCAGATAATTATTGGCAAGCCTCGCATTCAGCGAGCTCTTTCGGATCGATGGGGCAGGTCATTGGCTTGTCCCAATCGTCGTCTTTGATAGTGCTTGATGTTTTGGCCGTTTCTGGCATGTTACTCACCCTCCTACTTGTTTATTTTTTGTGAACTGATATCTATGATACCGAAGCATAATTGGTTTGTAAATAGTGTTTGGCATACTTTTTTAGACACTAAATGTGGTGTATGCAAATACCCACCCAACACTAGATATTTTATAATTATATCTGATAATACGAACACAGTACAAACGTTGTAAAAAATTCGGTGCTGATTCGTGGGTTTTGGTGGATAAGTACGTATAAAGTAATAGCCCCGCACGTCGTTGTGCGGGGCCGTAGGGAATGGAAGAAGGATCAGCTCGTGGCAGAGGTGAAGCTCTCGACGAGAGCCGTCACCTTGTCCAGGCGCGCCTTGAGCTGAGCGTTCTCAGCCAGCAGAGCGTCGTACTCTGCCTTGGCGGCCTGGGCCATGATCGTCAGTGAGTCCCAGGGGTACAGATCCGTCAGCTGCTCGTCGAGCGGCTTGGGCTTCTGCTCCACCTTCGGAGTCGGTGACGACTTCGTAGTGGACTTCTTGGTGGTCTGGACCTTGGCCTTGGTCGGCTTGGACTTCGAGCTGGCGGCTCGAGCCTTCCGGACATTGGCCAGGGTGACCTTGCGGTCGGTCACCAGGTGCCAGTTGAAGGCGCCGGCAGGCGTCTTCTTGCCCCTGGTGAGCAAGCCGATGTCCTGCAGGTACTTCGTGATGGTCACGGTCTGGCGCTCGAACTCGGTGCCCTTCAGGACGCCGGAGAGCGAGAACACTCCGTAACCGTTCTCGTCGACCTGCTCACGCAGGATGACGAGCACGCTGTTGAGGATAACCACCCAATCGGCTGGCATGACCTTTTTCTTGATTTCGCCCATCTTGACACTCCTTTTGTTCGGGAATGGGTCGTGAGAAATTATAGCAAAAAATGGCATACTTGTCAATAACTTTTTACACTTTTTTGTAAAGTAAAAGCCTCGGTTAAAAACCGAGGCCTAAAAGTTAAGAATGTTAACTGGAGATGTGATACGCCTGAAGGCTTAGGAGGTTCTCTCCATAAAGCTCCAGAAGCAATCTTTCATCTTCGTTTTCGCAGTTGAACAGATTGACTGCATGGAAGAAGATTTGAGCCATAAACTCCTGAATCGCCTTGTCACCCTTATCGTTACACATGCTATAAGACATGTGCTCGATATTAACCTGGATGACATTGGTCTTCTTTGCGTGGAAGCGCCAGATCCAGCTGCCGCCTTCGGTGCTGTCCTCGAAGGTAAAGCCAGTAAACCTGCCTGGTGTAGGCAAATCTCCGTCCCCGTGGCGTCCATCTGGATCACCTGGAGGGTTATTGCCTGGCTTGGTTGGCTTTTTGCGTGGCTTAGGGTTCGGGTTTCGGTCCGTTCCCCCTACATCTGCAACATCCGGACCTTCGGGGTCCTTAATGAAAGGCCCAACTCCTTGGGACTTTTTAATTGGTGCATTCGGTAGCAAGTTAGCAAACCCTGAGCTATCGATAAGTTTCTTAATGCCATCAATTACAGTCTTAGCGTTCTTCTGGAACCTTTCAGACTCAAGATTGCTAGTATTATCCTCATAATGCCCACGGCCAGAGGTCTCAAACCACTCAATGAATTTGAGAATAAAGGCTACAAGACCGTCATTCTCCTCGAAATGCTCCCGGCTAGGATGCACGTCAAGGTGATTGGAAACAATCTTGCCTTCAAAAACTCCGCTCTGCAAAGCTTTAACCATTTCAGGTGGGATGTCTGAGGCAAGTGGCCCCCCAAGAACAGCATCAAGAGTCAAAGAGAACGGATCTCCCACCCTAGAAAAGCTGAGTCCTTGGCCGCTGTAGCTCTTGCCAGAGCGCCTAGAAAGGTAGATATCAAACTTGGTAAAGCCTTCAGGGCTTTCAAGTTTAACTGCCTTGAGTGGCTCTCCGTCATAAAGCTTTGCTTTGATTTCCTTCTGAACTGCCCTACCGTCCGTCTTCTCTTCACGGATGAAAAGCCTGACGTCGTTTTCGAGCATCTTATCTCGATACTTATTGACAGCCTCAGTGGCAAGCTCATTGATATCGACACGAGACTTAGTCCGGTCTTTGGTGAAATTAAAGATTTCAACCGCAGTTCTCCAAGGCACTGCGTTCTTTGCTTTAGTCTTTGACTTTCGGTCAAAGAAAAGGTCGACTTCCTCGGGCACAATCTTTGGTGCAGTA
>JBIIKB010000011.1:0-9958 GCA_044233405.1 Candidatus Saccharimonadia bacterium
GAAATCTCAGCCTCAACCTCTTCAAAAGCATAAAGCATGAAAAGAGGAGTATCGGCTTTGGAACGTAAATCAATCTCTTCGGCAGCAGTAAGATTTTTTCCGGCTTCTTTAGCCTTCTGAATAATCTCTTCGATTTCTGCAAAACGAGATTCTTGAACCGACTTTGGCTCCAAACCAGGCTTATACCAAGTATTAGCGTACGGGTAATCCTTCGTCTTCTTACGGACGTAGGTCATCACGTTGCTATACTTAGCTTTTGGCCTTAGCTCAATGAAGTCAGTATTCACTAGACTTGAGATGGTCAAAACACCATTCACTCGACGCAAAATACTGTACCCTTCAGAGGAGAGCTTATCGCTATCCATTCCATTGTACATATTGAGGTCAGAGATGTTGTCCTGAATAACAAGAGTGACATCTCCAGAGTTGAGCGGAAGGCTCTCCTCTGAGTTCTGAGCTCGCACAAAATCCTCGAGGAAATTGGCATGCTCTGAACGCACCTTTGCTAGATCTTCGAGGCGCTTCTCTTCGAGATCCATGAGGTCTCGCTGAGTCCGGACCAGCTGGTCGGCTCGCGAGCTCACGAAATCGTCGAGATACTCCTTGCGCGCTACTTCGTCCTGGATAGACTCGTAGGCTTCGGAGATCATCGCGAAGACCGTAGCATTTCCACCCACATCCGGGTGGAAAATTCTTGAAAGAGCTCGATACTGGGACTGTGCCAGGGCAAGAATGTCCTCATCGGACACACTTCCTAGAACGGTCTCATTGAGCCCCAACATGAGAAAGGGGTTCACCTTACTCATTATCGGCTCCTTTCAGCCAAGAATCGAAGAACGTCATCGTAGGTTTCGATGCCATTCTCTTCGAGCATTGCGAACAACCGGGCCAGAATAACCAGATCGGCATCTTCGCGCCAACCGAAGGTTTCCTGTGCCTTGGTAATTACAACTCCCAGAAGATTCATTACCTCGTCGATATCCGACAGATCGTCGAAAACGTCGAAGGTAGCAAACCAACTGGCGACCATCGCAACGAATCTGTTGCGGCGGTTGAGTTGCAGGTGCTGGAAGCCCTCGCTCTCGCGAATGCGGGCCGGAGCGGTCGTTGAATCTTCGGCAACACTGCCGAAGCTCTTCGGACGCTCCACAACCCCGACGATTTTGGTGTCGACTTCTAGATCCTTCTCGAATGCAAGATCCGACTGATCGACGACGTAATACGCCGCGTAGATCTGGTCGGTCGTGAATCCGGATCGGAGCAACAGGTCGATAACCGAGAATCGAGCATCATGGTCGGCACGAGCCAGCATTAGAGCATCAATCTGCTTCTCGCTAAGCTTGCGCTCGATAGCCATGGATGCCACCTTCTCGGCGGGAATATCAAGCTCGACACCGGAGTATCGAGCGATTTCCTCTACGGTAGCGGTCGTCTCGGCGAGAACAATTTCTCGCTTCGACGGAGTAGCCACAACGAGTGCGGCGGTATCATCTTCGGTAGTCGGTTCCATATGGAACCTCCCTTCTTGATTGGTGTGGTTTGGTGGATGTGAACTAACTATCCCTCAAACCACAACGGTTTGACAGATCGGAGAGATTATAGCATAACAATCTGTTGATGTCAACCAAAACTGCCAGTTTTTAAGGACTAAAAAACGCCCATAAGGGCGTGTAAATTATTCTATATTTTGGAGCTGGTTGGGAAGGGGTTTTACCCCCCTCCCAACCAGCGTGGCAACATTGCCTACCGAGCTAAATCAGACTGATTTAAGTCGGTTAACAGATGAAGGAAAGGCTTTGCAGCCGATCAAGATGAGATCAAATTCCATTACCCATCTCATTGTTCCTTCCGCTAATTGCGCCCGACAGCCGGGCAGCTCGGGGAGGCGCAGCCTCCCCGAGCCCCAACGACTCCCCTGAGGGGTGGTTGGCTTAGTAGCCCCCCATAAAAAACCTCCAGGTGTCGTTGAACAACAGCAGAATTATAACTTAAAAAATATTTTTTGTCAAGTTTTAGTAACAAACTACTTTTTACTTTGTTTTTCCCAGGCTAGCTCAAACAGCTGTCTAATTACAGAGACAATTTCTTTACTCTCTATAATAACTCCCGTAGAGTCATCTCCCTTATAGCTCAGGATTGTCATCCTATCTTCGTAAATGTTAACATCACCCTTAGCCTTATCACCCAATCTGACTATCTGTCTTCCAGATACAGGGTCGTTACCCAATTCATGCGTACCGGAATAAAAAAGCTTACTAGAAACTTTCTTTTTCTTGCGTCTTTCTGGACCACGCTTCAAAATATCTGGGAAAATCTTTAAAACTTCATCCACATCTGATATTGCGTAAACAGTCTCATTCTTACCAGCTTTACGAGTTAGATATGAATGAACTGCCTCAGCAGCTTCAGGTCCTTTAAAAAACCTAACCACAGGTGCGTCTGCAACCTCTACCCTGCTGACTTCTTTGAGTTCTTTCATTGTCTTTTTTAGCTCATCTTTGCGGGCTTCAATATCTTTCTCGAGTGAATTAAGATGGCGTTCGATTGCTTCTGGTGGTTCGGCAACATAAACGGTCTTTTTGCCTTCGGTAGTTTCAGAAACTAATCCCATTTCGGCAAGTTCGGCAAGTATTACATAAGTAGTAGCGCGATTTACACCTGATTGCTCAGCAATACGCTGCACTGCTGCTGGGCCTAAAAACAGGGCCGCTACATATACCAAGGCTTGCTTTTCGCTAAGCCCGGCTAGTTCTAATCTTTTGGCTAAATTTGTAATCTGCATATGCTTTTAATATACCATTGTTGTTAGCTTTTGTCAACATTAATTTATTATAAATCATATTTAGCTTTTTAAGCTTTTACTTGCCAAAAGTATAATTTTCTGTTATAGTATGCAGGTTCTCAGATTACGGCTTTTTGTCGTACAGAGATGAACCTCGAAGATTGGAGGAGCCGATGAAAATGGCAATTGACTTTGACAATGTAATTGTCGATAGTCATGCTGTTAATATCACCAGGATTAATAAGCTTTTCAATCTCAAGCTTATTGCGGGCGATGTAACTACCACCTTCTACACTGACCTGGTTAACAAACCCAGATCAGAAGAGTCTCAACTTCTGCAGACTCTTAATCAGCAGCTGTCAATCAAACAAAGACCGCCAATCGATGGTGTGTCAGCAGTGACGCAGATGCTGTTCAGTGAAGGTCATAAGCTCAATATCATCTCGGCTAGGCCTGAAGATGAAACCGAGCTTGTCAGCACTTACTGCAAGGAGCTAAACATACCCTTCGAGAATATCTACTGCGTAGATGCGCTCTATGAAGGCCATGACAAAAAGTCAAAGCTCTGTATGGAGCTAGGCCTAGAAATGCTTGTTGATGATCAGCTTGCATATCTTGAAAGCTGTTTGGACATGCTAGCCTTGCTATTTAATAGGCCGTGGAACAAGCATCTTGATACCCCAAAGCATGTACACCGTGTACAGAGCTGGTTTGAGCTTAAGGAGGTAATCGATGTACACATTGCTGCGTAAAGAATACAATTCACTTCAAAAGCAGTTGCCTGAATGGGCAGAGCTTGAAGAAGAGGGTGGCTATTGTGAAGACGATCTAGACTTCAGGCTTGAGCTCATTCCGCCAGCACGTCTTAAATCGATTATTCTCAACTCAGAGAAACTTGGGCCGAGCAATAAACGTAGTGCAACAGTTGGCGACATCGTGGCCTACAGAGACCATGGGTCTCAGATAAAGTATGTCATGATCGGTGGATACGTAGTCGACCAAAGTAACTACGACGTTCGGGTCGTTTCTTACGCAAGCAAGCTTGGCAAGCTATTGCTATATACAACTCCAGGCTGCCACAGTCAAATTGATCTACCTAATGGTGGAGCAATGAATGCGTGGGTTCTGGATGTCTATAAAAGCACCTAAGTTAAACTTAGGTGCTATTTTATTTAAAATTTTAGTTCTGTAATTGAGCTTAAATCTATCCCTTGCTTGCTGTATAAATCATCAGTATTATCGTGGTTTAGGTCCGATTCCTTGTATCCTAGCTTTTCAGCCACTTCTATGACTTCCGCCTCATTACTGGCTTCAATCTCTATATAAGGATTAATTTTGGGCCAGTAATCTATTTCTACTGCCACACCATTAAGCTCATAGCTTTCTCTACGATTCTCTTGGTAAGATCTGGGCTTGTAACCCAATCGTTGCAATATTTCATTCATAGTGTCAAAATCAGCGACATCTACTTCTAGCTCTTTTGTGCCAGTAATGCCTTTATGCTGTATTTCCTTTATGGTTAGCTGGGCCTTAATGCCATCGAACCGCAGCCGAATCCAGGAATTTGGCTCCACAGGGTTAAAATCGTACACATACCTTCTCATATCCCTATCTGCCAAGTGCTTTCCGCCTAAAGATAATAGTCTTTCTTTGATGACCTCGGGGTTAATATTCAGTATTTTAGCTTCGTATTCTGTCTTCATAATCCTATTCTACGACGAGTTGCAGCAAATCCCAAATTGTCTTTAAACCACCTAGTTTTACTATCCTCTAAATTTAGCTCTGGACTTTCTAAATCTTCTAGTCGTACAGTAAAGCTACTAGGTCCGGTTCCTTTTATAGCATCTACCAGCCTTTGTTCGATCATTAACTCAAGCTTTACCAGTGTATTTTCCGATTTGTATACTGGGTTCTGAAGCAAATTAAAGCATTGTATAAAAAACGCCAGCATTTCAGGATCGACCGGCGAAAGCTTATCAATAAATTTTCCTTCTTCGTTCTGTATTTTTACATTTCCATGCTTACGAATCTGCTCCATAAACTCTACTGCGTAATTACTAAAGCTAAAAGCTAAGCTATTTTGACTTAAAATATCTGGCAGCGATTCTAAAATATCAAGAGCTTCTTGCATATTTTCAACTTGCGATTCGTCAATACGGGACCATTCCGGGTCTAATCCCCTTTCTATTCCTTTTTCTAGAATTTTTTGGATTTGATCAAAGCTAAAATAAGGCTCTATGCCTTTTGCTTCCTTAGAGTACCTATAGCTGTAGCCTATGCTCGCAACCACTTCCCCTTCTCTACCAAAGACATCTCTCCAGAGTGGTTTGCCTATCTTTTGTAAAAAATCAGCATATTTAGTGAGGACGCCGTGTTTCTCCAATTGGCTCATCAACCACAAATGATCGAAGCTATCATGTATGGCAAGTGATACTTTAGAATCTTCAAGACCTTCAACGGTAAGCCCTCTTTCGGTTTTAATTTGCTCGAGCAAAGGTGTGCCCGAATCTAGGTCAATTCTGTCTGGGCCTAAATACTCAGGATCTGACCTTTTTTTTAGTTCCTCTAAAAATTTATGATTTATTTCTATCTCTATGCCACTGTTCTTTAGTTTCTCATAATTTTTATCTGTTTGATTTTCGTACAATTTTTCGGCATCTCTGTTTTTTTGTAATCTCCCTTTGACTGCTTCAACTATTTCCTCTTCTTCTTTATCCAAATAAGCTCTTGTCGCCAAAAAAAGCTCCGTAAACTCTTCTTGCTCCATACTCATTGCGTCTCTCTGCTGTTCGGTCGAAGCTTCTTTTTTCCAACGTTCAAATCTTTCCCAGGCACTATCTGCGTCGGGATAAAGATAATACTCTTTGTCAGTTGTTTTGTCTTTTCTCTTACTCGCTAGTATTGCCGATATATGCCTTCTGAACTGTTCATCGACATCCTGCCATCTCTTTTGGTTTTCAGTAGGATCCTGGCCCTCTTCAAGTCCGGCTCGCCCCATAAAGAACTGCATCGCCCTATAACGCCTCTCTAGGCCCAAAATAACATGCTGTTTATCTTCGCCTCGATCGGCGTATCTTAATTCGTCTAGAACTGGATTAGAAATCGGATCTGAATAATCTGTATCCTTAGTGTGTTTTACCATTTCGGGATTGCCCATATTTATTCCCCTGATAAATTTTTAATTAATTTGTCAGTTTCTTTCTTTAATTCATCAATACTAGAATTATTATAAATCAAATAGTCAGCCTTATGAGTAACTTCTTTGGTAGATGGAGAGTTAGGGTCGGAACTTAATGATTCTCTATCTTCTAATTCCAAAAAATCTTCAAAATCCCCAGCTCTTCCTCTTTCTAAGAGTCGTTCCCAGCGCAATTTAGGGTCTGCAGTGACTTCTATAAGCTTTCCACCAGCGTCATGTAGTACATCTACTTCGGCAGGAGACCTTAAGCCCGTTAGTAGAATTTTTTCAGAGTCCATATTCGACTCAAGAGCCTCCTCAACCAAGAAACCTGCTCCTAGCTGCTTTCTAAATTTTATCCCATATTTATTCATGTTTTCTCTATCAGGCTCAAGTCCTTGAGCTCTTATTTTTTCTCTAAGAACATCGCTAGTGCTGATGCTTTTAAAACCAAAGTGAGACTCGATGTATTCGGCAATCGTATCTTTACCGCCCGCAAAAGGCCCGCTAATGCCAATGATTACTTTTTTAGGGCTCATACCATCATATTAGACGACAAAATTACTATTTACAAGAAAGCTAATTTAAGCTATACTACTCCTTATAACTTTTTAGAAAGACTTATTTAAATATGCCAGTAATCAAATCAGCAATTAAAAGAGTTCGCCAAGAAAAAAAGCGCAAAGCATACAATGTTAGCGTTAAATCTGGTGTTAAAGCTAAATTCAAAGCAGTTCGTGACGAAGTTGCCACCGGCAAGATTAAAACCAACGCCGAACTAATCGCAGCTATCAAGGAAATCGACAGAGCTGTACGCAAAGGTGTAATCAAAAAGCAAACTGCTGCTCGTAAAAAGAGCCGTTTGACCAAGAGCTACAATGCTGTTGCTACCAAGCCATTTGGAACTGAAAACCTAGGCAAAGCAGGCGCAAAAAAAACAACTGATAAAAAAGCCCCTGCCAAGAAGACAGCAGCCAAAAAAGCAACTCCTAAAAAATCATCTAAATAAATAATTCAATGAGGGCTAAAAAAACCCAAACTGGGACAACTAAGCAGCCCAAGGATTATTTTAAAGTAGTATATAAAGCTAATAAATCAGGTGAATTCAAACAATCCCGTTTCGATAAAATGCGCGACGGGATTTTTGTTAAATTATTAAATAAATATTCCAAAAAGTCCTTAAGCAAATCTTCGATAATCGATATAGGATGCGGCTATGGCTACCTGATGGATAGCTTTTCGGCGGCTAAAGAAGTGTATGGCACGGACATATCGAGCGAAGCTGTAAAGACAGCCCAAAGTCGTAATTCTAAATACAAAGTTTCGCAAATGAATATATTGAAGCCATTAAAGCTTAAACACAAATTCGATCTAGTTTTGGCCATAAATGTTATCGAGCACCTAAGCAAGCCAAAGGTTGGAATAAAAAATATCAAAACACTACTGAACAAGGATGGATTGGTAATTATCCACCTGCCAACCATTAATAATAAATTTTCTGGCTGGCTTTATAGCAAAACCTACGCCAAGGATCCAACTCATGTTTATATGCCTAAAGGTGATGAGGTAAAAAAATTATTTACAGATGAAGGGTTTGAGCTATTGCAAGAATCATATATGCCCTATTGGCCAAAATTTATATTCAAACATGTTAAATTACACCCCGCATACATGGCAGTTTTCAGATTGTCAGATACTACAAAGTCTGTAAAATAACCTATTCATGGCCTCGGCTGAAGATAGCTCCCCACTCTTGGTTGCCATATCTGAGTCGGCAATAATTTTATAGGCTTTTTTGATATCATCTAAATCATATTTACTAGCTAAAGACTGTGACTTAGAGAGTGAATATGGAGACATTTTGTAAGCTCTGTTAAGCTCACTGTCCCTGAGTAAAGCCAGCATAATTGTTCTATACTGGTAAGTAATGGCGCCAAGAAGTAGCTGGTCTGCATGCCCCTGAAGTTTAATATCTTTGTACAATTTTAGTACTCGGGACAAATCTTTGTTAGCCAAAGCTTCGGTAAGAACAAATGTATTGTTCTCTAAACTTGGTACAGCAAGTTCATCAATGGTTGCTTTAGTTATTTTACGACTATAGTTAGACAGCTTATCTATTTCGTTATTAAGTGTCCACTGATCTTTTGAAACCATATCAGCAAGATACTTTGCATCTGCAGTCGTTATTTCAGCACCCCTCCTCTTGGCCTCGCTTGTAATCCAACGAATCAGTTCGCCATCCATTAAGTTTTTGAATTCTTTAGCGCCTTTGAGCTTTGATAATTTTTTGTACATCACTGTACGCCTGTCTGGCTTAGGATCAATTATTACTAAATTAGTAGATTCTGCTGTGCTTGATATAATTTCGTCAATCTGCTCGCTTGTTGGCTTTGCCTTAGCCAGATTACTAGCCAATATTAGCCTACTGCTTACAAACATAGGCATTACTGAAAGCCCTCCAAGTAAAGTGTTAATTCCTTTTTCGGCGACATCAATGCTCTCCAAATCACCTTCTGGACCAGTGCTATCAAGATATTTTTGTTTTACAAGCCTTACTTGCCTACTTATTCCAAAGCTATTATCGCCATACAAATATATAATCATAAACCTTAGTATAGACTATGGTTAGACCAATAAGCACATCCAATACGGATTGATTTAATCAATGTCCAGATGTATAATTTCGGCATTGCAGTCCTCAACACAGGGGGAGGTAAAATGGGACTCAAGCACCGTGCAAAAGAAGCATACCTTGATTCTGAAGCAGCAAAAATGGTAAAAGACCAGCAAAAAGTCAAAAAACTTTTTGTTAAGTACGAAAAAGAAGCTGCCAGAGAACGCAATAAGTACACAAAGCTTGCCAGACGAATGATCCGTGGAATCGATGAAGACGAAACAATCCACATTAGCTTTCGGGATAGACGCCCTAATGACCGAAGCCCAATCATTGAACTATGGGATGAAGATGACAATTACATCATTCTTCTTTGCACCATCATAAAGCCGGCTCGTTTCCACTTGTCGCGACTTCACGCAATCGTAGAGTGCGATAAGTGCGGATACCAGCATCGCATGCTTGGTAGAGAGATTGCTACTTTGCGAGATATTTATCTAGCAATGAACGATTCTAAGCCAAGCTGTAGGAATGTTCGTAATGCCTGACCCCGATTTATCGGGGTTTTTTATTTTTTACAATTTTTTGACAACGGGGGCAAATATGAGTTCCCCTTCCAGCCGCACGAATCTTTTTAATTTCCCCTCCGCACTCTGGACATGGACTACCTTCTTTACGAAAAACCTTAGCAAACTTTAAGTAGCTTCCTCTATTTCCCTTAGCATCTACATAGTTTCTATCGCTACTGCCACCTAAAGATATGCTCAAGCTCATCACTTCCCGTATTGCAATGTAGAGCCTTTTTAGCTTGATAGTACTGACATCGCCTGCCTTTGTTAATGGGTGAATTCTAGCATCAAATAATGACTCATCAGCATAAATATTACCAACTCCAGCCACCACTGTTTGATCAAGTATGGCAGCCTTAATGCTAGTCTTAGCCCGGCGCTTTATAGCATTTTTGAATTGCTCAAAAGTGTAATTATCCTCGAGAGGTTCGGGCCCAAGCTTGCTTAAAAAGGTATTATTTTCGTACAGGCCTTCGGACTTTTCTAGTTTAACCCAGCCGAATTTGCGTTGGTCATTAAAAAATAATGTACCATTTGTTAGTTCAATAATTACGCGGGTGGATCTGTCGGGTAATTTATCTATCAAACTATCGTTTGGGTGCCCGCCGCCGAAGCCTTTGCCCTTATTTGGACGATAAACCAACTGCCCTGTCATTTTCAGATGAATTAACAAGCTATAGCCACTGCTAAGGGGCATAATTATAAGCTTTCCGCGCCTCTGAACCGATTTGACTTTTGCACCAATTAGGCTAGCGCTAATAAGCTCCTCGGGGACTGGCAAGCTTTTGGGCCAATCCTTGGTGATGGATTTAATA